>JAZKSQ010000175.1:0-3512 GCA_036625995.1 Thermoplasmatota archaeon
GCGATATTAAGCATTATTTCCAATATTCTTAAAACAAGGATTGAAAAAAAGTTTAAGGGAGGAAAATAGAAAAGGATGAAACGTGGTTTTGAAATAGCTAAGTTGTTAGGCTTCTTTAAATCCAAGTTTTCATCTGTTGATTTGAGTATTCAAAATATTTTTTGTTATTCAACTATTATTTTTTCTTCTCTTTTAGCAGTAGTAGGTTTTATTTCTATTGTACTTGGTTTTTATATAGGTGATCATTGGGTTAGAACTTCTTTAATAACTTTGGGTTTACTTTTTTCGTTTTTAATATTTTTTTAATATGTACATTTAAATCAATCTAAGAAACTGTTTGGAACAGTAATTTTTACTTTGGTTGTATTTTTATTTGCTTATTTTTTACCGCTTTTTCCTCCTCAGGTTGGTTTGAGATCTTATGATGTTGATGCATCCATCTTGAAATTTATGTTGACATCTTTGATTTTACTAGGTTTTGGAGTAGTAGGTGGTTCTTTAGCTATAAAACCTCTTTTTAATTTTAGTAGTAAATCAAAGGAATATTCAGCATATTACCTTTTAGTGGTTTCTATTTTGATTATTTTGTATCCTTTAGTTGTGATTACGGCAGCTATTTTTTCAAACGGAATAGGGGGTCTTAGCTGGGAGTTTTTAACTAAGGATATAAGTAGGCATGGTGCTGAAGGAGGTATTTTTCCTGCTTTGGTTGGTACCTTGTTGGTTATAGTTGGTACGACATTAGTTGCTCTTCCATTAGGAGTCGGATGTGCTGTTTATCTACAGGAGTATGCAAAAAAAGGTCCTATCACCCGTGTTATTAACATATGTGTAGATATCCTTCAAGGCACTCCGTCTATTGTGCATGGTTTATTTGGGTTAGCTGTTTTTGTTCCTTTGTTTGGAGTATCTTTATTGACAGGGGGGCTTATAATGGGTTTTTTAACTTTACCTATTGTTATTCGTTCTTCTGAAGAAGCTTTGAGGAGTGTTCCAGAAGAAATTCGGGAAGGATCTTATGCTTTAGGTGCGACAAAATGGGAATGTATTAAAACAGCTGTGCTGCCACCGGCTTTGCCAGGTATAATCACTGGAAGTGTTTTAGGTTTAGGGAGAGCTGCTGGTGAAACAGCCCCTCTCATTTTTACTGCTACCTTTTTTTTAGGTGCAGGTATACCTCAGACGCCTTTTCAGCCTATACAGGCTTTATCAGTTCATCTGTATACTTTAATTACCTATATAGGCAATTATAATGTAGAATCAAATGCTTGGGCTACTGCTTTATTGTTGTTATCAATTGTTTTAGGTATAAACGCAATTGGGATAATTATTAGAGAAAAATACAGAATTGAGTTTTAGATATTTAGAGGGAGTAAAGTTGACAGAAAAAAAGAAAAAGATGGAAGTACAAAAACTGGATCTCTGGTACGGGGAAAACAAGACTTTAAAAAATATTTCTATGCCGATTCTAAATAAAAAAGTAACTGCTATAATTGGTCCTTCAGGATGTGGAAAATCTACTCTGATACGTTGTCTTAATAGAATGAATGATATTATATCGGGATGTAAAATTTCTGGAGAAGTCTATCTTGACAATGAGGATATATATAAAAAAAATACGGATGTAGTTGAAGTAAGAAAAAAAGTAGGGATGGTTTTTCAAAAACCTAATCCTTTTCCTAAAACAATTTATGACAATATTGCCTATGGATGTCGTATAGCCGGTATAAAAAATAAAAATAACTTAGATGAAATAGTCGAGAAAAGTTTACGTGGTGCAGCATTATGGGATGAAGTTTCAGACAGGTTAGATAGTAATGCCCTTGGTTTATCAGGCGGACAACAACAACGTCTGTGTATAGCCCGTGCTTTAGCTATTGAACCTGAAGTTATTCTGATGGATGAACCATGTAGTGCTTTGGATCCTATAGCTACTGCTAAAATTGAAGATTTGATTAGAGAGTTAGTTGAAGATTATACTGTAGTTATCGTGACTCATAATATGCAGCAGGCCGCCCGTGTAAGTGACTATACCGCATATATGTATCTCGGTGAGATGATCGAGTTTGGTAAAACCAAACAGATATTTGAGAATCCTCAGGAAGAATTAACAGAAAAATATATAACAGGAAGATTTGGATAAAAAGATATGTTTACAAATAAAATATAATTTAGAAGTATAAATAGTAAAAAAAAAGTTGGATGGTGAAATTTTAGAAGTATGGTTGAAAGATTTCATGTTGAATTAAAAGAAACAAAAAAAGATGTTGATCGTATGGGCAGTTTGGCTAAAAAAATGCTTACTGATTCAGTTGAAGCTCTTAAAAACAGAGATACAGAACTAGCTGAAAAAGTCTATTCTAAAAAAATTGATATTGCAGATATGGATTATGAAATCGAAAAGAAAGCTTTTCGGCTTATAGCTCTTTATCAGCCTATGGCTCGGGATATGCGTGAAATTGCTTGTATCCTTAAGATGATTACATACCTTACCCGGATTGGTCGTTACGGAAAAGATATCGCCAAAATTACTATGGATGAATTCTCTAATAAACCACATGTAAAAAAGATGGTGAGTATCCCTTATATGGCTGATATTGTGAAAGGAATGATTGAAGATGCTTTAAAGGCTTTTGAGATTGGTGACATTAGTGTTTTCAATGATTTTGCTGATCGTGAAAGTACGGTTGATGAGATGCGTTATTCTATTTTCCGTGAATGTTTAAGCTACATGATGGAAAACCCCAAAAACATCAAGGCTTGTACAGAATATATAATTATAGCTCGTTATCTAGAACGTTGCGGTGATCATGCCTGTAAGATGGCAGAAAAAATTATTTTCATGGTTAAAGGAGAACGAGTTGAGATAGATTGCAGAGAGGAAACGTCTAAATCATGTTTTGTAGGCGTTAATAATAGCGGAAAGACAAAAAAGGAGTAGTTTTTTTGAAAAGAAATGTTCTTTTTTTGTGTACTCATAATTCATGTCGTTCTCAGATGGCAGAGGGTTTATTAAAAAAATTCTACGGTAATCGTTTTAAGGTTTTTAGTGCAGGTATAAAGTCTACCTCTGTACATCGATTAGCCGTTATAGTAATGGATGAAATCGGAGTGGATATTTCCGGTCATAGATCTAAAAGTATCTATGAATTTAAGGATAAAACTTTTGATTATGTAGTTACTGTATGTGATAACAGCCGGGAAAAATGTCCTTTCTTTCCAGGAGAACATATGTTACATAAAGATTTCGAGGATCCAGGAGTATTTGAGGGATCATATGAAGAAAAAATTGGTAGATTTAGAATCGTTAGGGATGAAATAAGAGAATGGATCGGAAATCTTGTTTATAAAGAAATTTTGATATAGGATTTTTATATTTGGTTTTTTTTAGTTGTTATTTTTTTATTTTAGCAGAAAGTTCAGGTTGTCTCCAGTTTCATGTTCTTGTGGTTTTTTGTTTTTTTGAAATATTTTCGCTCCGTTTTGTCCTTTTAAAACTATTTGATGATTTT
>JAZKSQ010000176.1:0-3493 GCA_036625995.1 Thermoplasmatota archaeon
AAATCCTTCTATGTCGTATTCTGTTATCTCATCACTTAACTGTTCAAAAGTCTCACTTTCCTGCTGATACATCATAGTAGATTCATTAAAAGAATCCTGCAGATCAGAAATATTTTCATTGTAAACAACTTTGTTATTTTCCAGAGTTAAATTCTCCGCCAAATACTTTAGATACAAACTGGCATTATATCTATGCATAGTTAATTTCGATCCAGATTTACTAAGATTAACATACAAGTCTAAAAGCGAAAGATATTCATTATAAACAGTATAATTTTTAGTTTTAATATAAAAATCTGATGCTGAATTAAAATTTTTATGCGAGTAAGTATAATTCACCATAGCATTTTCACATTTAACGATAGTTTTATTTTTGTAGTTTTCAAGCTGGGTCGCATTTTGTTCAGATAACGCTGTGGTATACCAAAGAAAACCTACATCAAAATTATAGTTTCCATCCGCTCGATCCTCTCTAGCCTTATCTAATACACCTGATGATTTAAGAAAACGTGTGGTAAAATTGATATTGTCTTCTTTTACATTTTCTATTTCAATATTTTTTGTTTTTATTTCACTCTCTAAATTTTCAATCTCTGATCTACGAGCAATATCTGCTACAAAATAAGTAATAATGACTACTCCAAGCATGATGGCAAACAACATTATAAACATGTTTCTGTCAAATTTCTTTTCCAACTCGCATTCAACCCTCCAGATTAGTCCTATTTAAGTATAAAGAATAAGTGTCTTATTATTTAACTTCTTTTTGTATATCTACTTTTTTTGATGGTTTTACAAAAAAATACTTATATATCCCTTTTTGAGGGAAAGATATTAAAGAAAAAAATTTATTTACCCCTTCAGGATAACATGTGTACCCAAGATTTGTTGCCCTGGTAGTGTAGTGGCCGATCATGTGGCCCTGTCGAGGCTACGACTCGGGTTCAAATCCCGACCGGGGCGTCCTAAAATATTATTTTTTATAAAACTAAAAAAAACAACATTACTACTACTTTTTTTTAAATAATTTTGTTATCTTAACACATTAACTATTTATATTGAAAAACAATGATAACATAAGTATAAAACTAAGGATGTGGATGCATGTTAAAAAAAATTCTCTTATTCTTAATAGTACTATCCATCTTTTTTATAATAGAAAACAACTTCAACGAAGTATCGATAGTATCGGCAAAAACCATTGACGTTGACGGAGAATCTATACAGGACGCTATAAATAATGCCAATGAATCAGACACGATATATGTTCACTCAGGAACATATAACGAAAAAATATCCATAAACAAAAAAATTATTTTAAAGGGTGAAGAACCTAGCTCTACCATCATATCATATAGTGGTGAACATACAATTGAAATACATGCTGATAGCGTAGAAATTTCAAATCTAAAAATATTAAACACTGATGATAGTAGCAACAGTTTTAGTAGCATCTTTTTAGACTCTGTTTCTAATTGTGAAATAACAAACAATTATATAGAAAATTCAGCAAACGGAATATACCTTGTAAAATCAAATTCAAACAATATAGAAAACAACAATATAAAAAACAATAATGTAGGAATTTACTTTTCATATTCCGATAACAATGTACTTAAATCAAACATAATTAAGGATAATAACGCCAACGGAGTTTCTCTTTCTTCCACCTCAGCCAACAACATACTTTATCTAAATGATTTTGCAAACAATATACAAAGTAATGCAAGAGATCTATCTTCCTCAAATCAATGGAGCTATCAATCACAAGGAAACTACTGGGACGATTACAACGGATATGATACAAACAACGATGGTATAGGAGACTCTCCCTATGTAATAGACTCAGACAGCCAAGACAACTATCCTTTAGGATACTTTAATACACAAAACGTAAATCATAAACCCACTGCCTACATCGACCAACCCACCGATGGGGGGAAATACCAAAAAGATAAAAACATAAATTTTGAAGGACATGGAACAGATCCAGACGAAGACGATTTTATAACATCCTACAGATGGGTATCTAACATAGATGGACAAATAAGCATCTCAAATCAATTCCAAATAAACAGCCTCTCAACTGGAGAGCACACAATTTATTTTTCTGTAAAAGACAACCATGACACATGGTCAGATGAAAAAAAAGTTACTATAACCCTAACAGAAGAAAAAGAGCCCATAGCAACAATCTCTTCCATAAATCCAAATACGGCAAAAAAAGGACAAACAATATATTTCAACGGATATGGACAAGATCCAGACGGAGGAAACATAATCGAATACCAATGGAGATCAGACAAAGAAGGAATCTTAAGTAAACAAAAAAACTTTCAAAAAAGCCTACAAAAAACAGGGAAACATACAATTTATTTTAAAGTAAAAGACGATGAAAATGAATGGTCAACAGAAGACACACAATCAATAGAAATAAAACTATCAACCACTACAGAAGGAAAAAAACCTATCCCAATAATCAACTGTCAAGACACAGGGTACAAAAACATCTCATTAAACTTCGATGGATCACAAAGCTCAGACCCCGACGGAAGTATAAAATCATACTATTGGGACTTCGGAGATAGTAAAACCACATCAGGTAAAAAGGTTATACACAAATACACCTCAGGTGGATTTTACAATGTTACTTTAACAGTTACCGACAATCAAGGAAATCAAAACTCTACTAAAAAAAAGCTGATAATTAATCCTATCAACAACGGAAAAAACAATGAGGAAAAAAACAAAAATAATATTCCAGGATTCACAAATATCTTACTTTTTTTATCATTTATAACAATTCTTTTAATAATCACTTCTAAAAGAAGAAAAAGATGAAAATTTTTTAAAAAGTTAAGTGAAGGTAAAGTGGTTTGACGGCGAACCAAGAATCCATGACTTTCAAACAGTGAAGTTTACCTCGGAAGTTTCCCGAAGGAATCAACCGAGACTCTCCACCTAGGTCACAGGTTCAAGCCCCCACAAAGGAGGGTACCCGTCCCATGAGCTCTCGCATCATGGTTAAGAGAAGTACGTGAACAGGCTTAACTTCCGGGTTCGGGATGAGACCGGGTGTTTCCCTGTTGCTATGGCCGTCAAACCACTTTTAATATAAACAAATTCTTTGTCAAATATATTTTTTTACATACGTAAACTGTCTAACGATTGAGTCAGTTAATAATTGGACTTTTAGTAGCTACGGGCTGAACATGTCGCCGAAGCTTCATGCTTACACCCTAGCCCTATCAAACGAATCTTATATTCGAGTCCAAAGATGATGCCTCGTCTTAAGGTGGGTTTCATGCTTAGATGCTTTCAGCATTTATCCCGTGCAGCGTAGCTGCCCAGCGACTGCCTTATCAGACAACTGGTAAACCAGTGGCTGCAGACCCTTGTTCCTCTCGTACTAAAGGGTCTTTCCCTTCAGGCATCAACACGCTTCTAGAAGAGAGCAACCAACCTGTCTCACGACGGTCTAAACCCATCTCAC
>JAZKSQ010000177.1:0-3475 GCA_036625995.1 Thermoplasmatota archaeon
AAAAAAACCCGGATAGTGGTTTATGTAGTTATGTTGATGATGTTTTTACGGATCTTGGTGGTATATTGACGTTATTTCAGGATGAAGGCAAGGGGTATTTAGATGATGATATTTGTAAGAAGGTTAGGGTTGTTTTTTCTAAATATTTTGATGTTGAAGATAAGGATTTAAAAACTAAAAATGTTGAGGATCTTATCGAAGGTCTTCTTGAAAAAAGGGAGGATGCAAGAGAATCTAAAAATTGGAATGTTGCTGATGGGATTCGTGATGATTTAGAAGATATTGGTTTGGAGGTTCAGGATACTGATGATGGTCCTGTTTGGAGGATAAAATAAAAATTTTTTTTATACTATTTTTTTTGTGTTTTTTTTATGGATAAGATACTTGTTTGTTTTGATGGATCAGAGGGTTCGAAAAAGGCTTTAAATAAAGCTATGAATTTGATGGATGAAAATGGCACTCTTTTTTTATTAGCTGTTATTGAAAGTTTTGATGAGGATAAATTTATTGATCGTGATATGCATGAGAAATTGAAAACTAAGGCGTCAGAGATGATTGAGGGTGTTGTGGGCGATATGGGTGAACATGGTTTTGATTTTAAGGGTTTGGTGGAAGAGGGTAGTCCTTCTGAGGTTATTATTGATTTTTCTAATCGTTTGGATGTTGATTTGATTATGATTGGTCGTAGAGGTCATGGTAAGTTGGGTCGTTTTGTGATAGGCGGCGTTGCCAGTAGGGTTGTTCAGTATGCAAATAAGCCGGTAATGGTTGTCAGATAAATTTTATTAGTTAAAAAGAACAAATCTTTTAGTGAAAAACAGAATGTTGTAGTGTTTTTTAGAACTTTGAAATATAAAAATATACTCTGAAGTGTATTTTTACAAAAATTTATATACTATAAACGCAATAATAGTAGACATAGGATAAAAACCATGAATAAAAATAAAATAAATATCAAAACAGAGGAAATACCAAAAAAATGGTACAACATACTCCCAGATTTACCTACCCCTCTTCCGCCACCAAAAGATCCAAAAGAAGGTCCATCCAGAATACAAAAACTACCTCAAATCTTCAGCAAAGGAGTACTTCAACAGGAAAACTCACAACAAAGATACATAAAAATACCAGAAAAAGTACTAGAGCTATACATACAATCAGGAAGACCTAGACCGATATATAGGGCAAAAAGACTCGAACAAAAAATAAACACACCAGCCAGACTATACTACAAATCAGAATTCTACAGTCCCACAGGAAGCCATAAAGTAAACACGGCGATACCACAAGCATATTATGCAAAAAAACAAGGAATAGAAAGAATGACCACAGAAACAGGGGCAGGACAATGGGGAACAGCATTAGCATATGCATGCAGCTTAATAAAAATGAAACTAACAGTATACTGGGTAAGAGCAGTATCATCATGGAAACCAGACAGAAGAAACTATATGCAGCTATATGGAGCAAAAGTATATGACTCGCCCAACCAAAGAACAAAAATAGGAAAAAAACTACTAAAAAAGAACCCGGATCACCAGGGATCTTTAGGGATAGCTATAGCAGAAGCAGTACAAGATGCATATAACGACCAAAAAGCAGTATATAGCCTAGGGTCAGTTTTAAACCATGTATTGTTACATCAAACCATTATTGGTCTAGAATGTAAAAAACAGATGAAAAAAATAAACCAATATCCAGACACAGTAATATCCTGCATTGGTGGGGGAAGTAATTTCGGAGGATTAGCTATACCGTTTCTAAGAGATAAAATAAAAAAGAAAAAAAATATAAAATTCATCGCCGCACAAAGCGCAGCGGCACCTAATCTAAGAGGAAAATATCGATACGATTATGGTGATTATGCAGAACAAACTCCTCTATTAAAAATGTGTACTCTTGGACATAAATCAAATTTTACACCGATAAAAGCAGATGGCCTTAGATATCATGGAGCAGCACCGGTAATAAGCGCGCTAAGAAACCAAGGGATGATAAACACTATAATATATCCTACAGATGAAAAATATGTTTTTAAACGAGCTAAATTATTTGTACAAACAGAAGGATTTCTACCAGCACCAGAATCAGCCTACAGTATAGCAGCAGCTATAGATGAAGCAAAAAGATGTAAAAAAACAGGTGAAAAAAAGAATATACTATTCAACGTAAGCGGACATGGCTTTATGGATATGGAAGGATACAAAGAAAAACTTAAAATAACATCGTAAAAAAAAGTTTTTTTTGGGAAAGAATATGGTTTTTTTTATTTTCCTTTTCCTTTATTTGAACGTACACTAGGACGTATTTTTTCTGCGCCTTTACCTTTTTTCCGAAGACCCCTTCCTTTTTTTCCAGCACTAGTTTTTCCACGTAAAACTCTTCTTTTTTGGTTAGATTTACATATCCAGTTTATATCTTTATCATTTTTTATAGAAGCATGATGAGGATCTACAAGAATTACCTCATAATAGTGATAACGGCCGTCTTCACCAACCCAATAGGAGTTAAGTACCTCTGTGTTTGGATAATGTTTAGCTGTTCTTTCTTCAGCTATACGTTTGATACTTTTTGCCATAGTAATTTTTGTAATACCTTTTTTAGAAGGTTTTCTTCCGCCTTTAATATCTGGTTTACGAAGACTACCTTTCCTGACTTTTGCTCTAACCACAACATATCCTTGTTTTGCTTTATATCCTAATGAACGAGCACGATCGATACGTGTAGGTCTATCGATACGCTGAAAATTTTTTTCTTTACGCCATTTAATAAGCCTTTTCTGCTGAGGGGATTGATAAGATGTATCTGGTTTTTTCCATTGTTCTCTTATGTATTGATATACGCTTTTTGACATAGTTAATTTCACCTAAGCCAAGATAAACAAATTTAAATCCGGTTTTTTTTCTTTTGAGGTGAAAGGATAGGAAGAGAGTTTTTTATTTAAACCTTTTGTCTAACCTACACATGTTTAGACACTAAATAATTTTTTTTCTTTTCAGTCAGACTTAATAATTAAAAACTTATTTCTTCAAAAAAAAGGGCGGTATATCAAAAATGGATGACATGTATAATAAAAAAGTTGAGACGATGCCTAGAAAAAAACTTGAGGAGTTGCAATACAAAAGGTTAAAAAAAACTTTGAAACTTGTATATGAAAAAGTTCCTTTTTATAAAAAAAAATTCAAAGAAAAAAACATAACGCCTGAAGATATTAAAACACTGGATGATGTCACTAAACTACCTTTTACCACCAAAAGCGATCTTAGAGACAATATGCCTTTTAACATGATGGCTTCGCCATTAAAAAATTGTATAGAATTACATGCATCATCAGGTACGACAGGTACACCAGTAACTGTATGTTATACAAGAAATGATATCGATGTATGGTCAGAGGTTATGGCAAGATGTCTAAAGATGTCAGGGTTGACCAAAAAAGATGTTTTTCAAAACCCTATACCTTATGGTACTTTTA
>JAZKSQ010000008.1:0-17325 GCA_036625995.1 Thermoplasmatota archaeon
GTTTCCATCTGCAGCGTTTATACCAGCTGCTATCCCTTGTCTTACAACTATGCTTCCCAGTCCTACAGGTGTTGGCTTGTTGGTAATGAAATTTTTGTATTCAGTACAGTCGCCTACTGCATATATATCTTCAACTGTAGTTTCTGATTTTTCATTAACTTGTATCCTGTTTGTATCGCCTATTTTACATCCAGCTTTTTTAGCTAGATCTACGTTGGGTTTAGTACCAGCTGCTATTATTACAAGGTCTGTATCCAATTCTTTTTCTTCGTCGTTTTCTTTGTTTTTAATGACAATCTTCTGAATTCCTTTTTTATTTTCTATTAACTTTGAGGCTGTGCAATTTGTATAGAATTTGATGTCATCAGGTATTTTCTTTTGGATTTGCTTTGCCATATCTTTATCAAAGGTTCCAGGTAGAATATATGGTAAGGCTTCTACTATGCATACCTCAATATTTTTTTTATGAAGACAATCAGCTATTTCCAGTCCGATAAATCCTGCTCCGATTATAGTTGCTCTCTTAGTTTTTTTTAATTGCTTTGCTATTTTCTTTGCATCATCTATGGTTCTAACTACATTGATATTTTTTTTTAAATCACCGTTTTTTTTAATATTTTCAATTGGTGGAATAAAGGGTTTGGCACCGGTGGCTATGATCAGAGAGTCATATTTTTTTTCTTTTTTTTCTCCGTTCTTTTTTACAGTCAATTTTTTGTTTTTTTTGTCAATATCTTCAACGGTTGTATTGAGCTGCAGGTCAATATCTCTTTTTTTAAACCATTCTTCAGTAAACTCTATTAAATCTTTGAATTCCGGGATTTCTCCAGATATAGTATAGGGAAGACCACATTTTGAGTATTGGGGATATGTTCCTTTCTCAAAAATTGTTATCTTTGCTTTACGATTGGTTTTTTTTGCAAATTGTGCTGAGCTTCCTCCCCCAGCACCACATCCTACTATTACAATCTCCTTTTGTTCTTCTGAAATCTAAAAGACCCCCAGGTTGTTTCTTAAAAAAAATAACAAAAAAGAGGGTTTTAAAACTTTCTTTAAAAAATATTTTTTTTAAGAAGAAACCGTTCTTTTTTTATAGTAAAACGTCAACATAGCTATGGCTATAAAAGTTGCAAAAAAAGCTAAAATAATTGTAAAATCTGAGTTTTCAGATGAAGATTTCTGCATATGTTCTTCATCATCTTTATTAATATTAAACATTTTAATACAATAATCTAACTTTTCTTTTACAGAGCCTTCTTCTTTTTTAATTTTGTTGAATAAATAGTTAATTCTGTCGTATTTTTCAGAGGATACAATTTTTTCTTCATAAAAAATGTTAGTAAGATTATATCGATTTTCACATATTTCAAAAGCTAAATCAAAAATTTGATTTTTAAATCCATGAGAGTTCTCTTTATTTTGGATTAAATTAATTGCTTTTTTCATCTCATTCAATGAAACTAGGTAATTATCATTCCATAGATCTTCTATGATATTTTCGATTTCATTTCTATCATTTTCGTTTTCAACATCTATTAGATTCATCCACATTTTTTCTGTAAGATAAGCCTGTTTTTGCATGCTGACATCATTTAATGTAAAAACTTTGGAGACAATAGCCTCATCCAGGTTATGTTCTAGTACATATTCTTCTAACAAATTATTTTCATATAAAAAAACGTCTTCAACTTTTTGAAAAGAGGGAGAAAGATAATCATGTCCATATTCATTTAGAAGATTTAATGAAAGTCTAGCAGCTTCACCTGTTTTATAGGGAGTATATATTTCATTTATACAAATATGGAAAGGTACGAATACAGAAGAACAGGCATGATTTGGAGAAAACCAGCCCATACTCATTGTTTCAAAATTATTTTTTGGAATTTTATATATGGCAGATCCTTCGTAAGGAAAACGATCTTCGCACATAGGTCTTAGACCTTGTAAATCATCTTTGTGAAGTCTAGACCAGTTTATCATATCTTTGACTGTAATTTCACCTATTTTTTCATTTAATATATCTTTAAGATTTTCTTCCCATGCTTTGTATTTATAAGATAGAGATATTTTTGCTCTATTATTTTCAATTTCTTTTAATTCTACGCTAAATTCACCCACATTTTTTCGTTCGTTAAGATAGATTCTTGTAGTTTCTCCAAGAGAACGAGTTTTTAAAGAATGTATGAATGGAATTGTTTTTACATCAACATATTTTTCTCCGACATCTATTATTCTTATCCCGAAAATTGAATTTAGACGTATAGCCATTTTGTTAAAAACAATTTTTTCTTTTTTTGCATCAAAAGACAAAGAGATTGGTAATCTTTTTATTATTTGACTTCTCCATAGTCTTTTCGGATAGTTTGTCATTACGATTACGCCGTCTTTTACCTCTTCTTTTTCGTATCTATATGCATCCGCTTCTATAATATATCCTTTGTTAGGTCCGACTACAAAAAGATTTTCTGATACACCTGTGGCATGTAGTTTATCTACGGTTTGGTCAGTTAGAAGGTTTAAAGCTTCTTTTTCAGTGTCTGCTTTTTCACAGGCAAATCGAATCCAGTCGAAATCATCCCAAGCATTTTTCGAGGGATTTATCCATAGAGAACCTGAATCTGCGTCACCAAAAGAGATACCCTGGCTGTTGATAGCCATCCCTGGTTTAACTATATTGGGTATAGTATCACCTTTACTTGCTACACCAATATATTTGTTTTCAGTTTCCATTTCTAGTTTTTTTCCAGTCCATGGATGCCTGTAGGTATATTCGTATCCTTTTGGAACTATACACAGAACTTGTAGATCAGGCCGGCTAGGATCTCTTACTTTTAACAAAAGATTATAATCGCCTTCAGTTGATTCTCCGCATGCCATGATGTCTTTACAAGCGCTAACTTCTTGAACAGCTGGAAAATTTGTTGAAATTAAGATGAATATTAGAATGATAGTAACTTTTTTACAGATAGACATATACACTAAGAATATTAGATATTTATAGATATATAAAATATTTGGAAATAAAAAAACTGTTTTTTTTTGTAGCTAAATTAAAAAAAGAGAGAGAATTTCTTTTTTTATTCTTCTTTTTCTTTTTCCTCTTCCTCTTCTTCTATTTCTTCTTCTGGTTCTTCATCCCCTTCAGAAGTTTCTTCTTCTTTGTTTTCCTCTTCTTCCTCGTTTTCTTTTTCTCCCGGTTTTTCCTCAGTTTCTTCCTTGTCTTCAGAGGTTTTTTCTTCCTTTTTTGGAGGTTCTTCAGTTTCTTCTTTGGTTGGATCCTCTAAAACTTCTGTTTTATATATTTCTACACGTTTTATAGGATAAAGTTTTTTACAATCTAGATAGATTTTTTTGCCGAGGTTCCCCTCAAAAATTTCTTTGATAAATTCAGATAAAGTACTTTTATTTGCTATTTTTTTTATAGTTTTTTTCATAGCATTTCGAATTACTTTCTTTTGCGAGTTCTGTATCCTTTTATTTACTGTAGAAAAAGGCTTGACACGTATTTTTGCTCCATCTCTTGTTCTTATGTCAAAAACTCCCTCTATCTTAGAGCTTTTCCTTCTGATCATTCTTTTGAGATAATCTGAGGTTAAAGTATGTCCAGCGTATTTAGTATAGGCGTTATTATCCTCAACTTTATTAATTTTGAAAAATAATTTTATATGTGATTTACGAAAATCATTAGTTAAATCTTGAAGAGTTACAACTGAAACTCGATCTATCAACTTTTCAGGGTCATCAGCTAAAGTATCTGCTACAGCCTTGTTGTCAAACGATGAAGGCGCTAAAATTTTGTATGATTCTTTTGATTTCCATCTATCTTTCATTCTTCGAGTTGCTGCCCTTGAACGTGCTTTTGCCATATTAATATCACCAATAAACCTATTTTTTTATATTAAAGATGTATATCGTTAGAAATTTATACGAAATTTTCTATTATTTTTTTCTTCCGGTAATACGCTCCTTATACTTAAAACATGCTGGTAATACAAAGCAATATGGAGCATAAAAGGCTTTAGTTAAAAGGCATTAACAACAGTCATATTTTTATCTTTTGCCTGTTCATAGATAATTGATTTAAAATTAGTATAATACTTTTTATCTTGGATTAATCTTTTAAATCCTTCTAACAGTTGTTTATTTTCATAGATTTTGTTATAGACATTATCCCAGATTCCTGGTTTAAAATTAAAATCATCAATCATAACTTTGGAGACCTTTAGATCTGAAAAAACATCCATCATCTCTTTTATTCTAGCTTCATCTAAGGAGGGATATATAGGACCTAAAAAAACTGATTTTTTTATATCTGCCTTTTTAAATTCTTCTAAAACATTAACTCTTTCTTTTATCGATGAAGAATAAGGCTCTAAAATTTTTCTTTCATTGTCATCAAGTGTTGCAATACTTAACATCAACTCTGCGTTTGAAAAATTCGATATTAAATCTTTATCTCTTGTCACTACATTCGATTTAGTCTGAATGTTGATAGGGAAATCATGTATCAATAGTTGTTCAAGACAGTATCTAGTTAACTTATGTTTTTTTTCAGCAGGTTGATATGGATCCGTAACGGTTGAGATACCTACATGTCCTTTCTCTTTGCTTCTTAGTTCTTCAGATAAAACACGTGGAATATTTTCTTTTATGTCTAAAAAACTACCCCATTTTCCTCTTTTTATATGTAAAACATTAGGCACATAACAATATGCACAGTTATGGCCACATCCTCTATAAGGGTTTAGGGAATACTTTAAACCAGGTAGATTTGATTTAGAAAGAGCCGTCTTACATTTTATTTTTGTTTCTTTCATAAAAAACCTATATTTATTTTCCTATAAAGTCGTCAATTCTTTTTTGATATAATCTATTTTTAAGTAAAGCACTATTTTTAATCCATCTTTTACTCGGTATATCCATTCTGTTTGAAACATAGTTTAGAGACTGTTGAATCGTATCGAATTTACGGCAATCTTGTCTTAAAGCTTTTCTAACACTTTCACGGACATTCCATACTCCAACAGGCATTATATATCCGGAATGTGCTTCTCTTAAAACAAGACATCCAGCTTGTCTTCTTTCTTGATTTAAAAGTTCATTAACCGCTAGCCTAGCCGCATAATAACATCCTCCAATGTCAGCGTATTCTTTTCTTCCTTCAAAAAACTCGTAACTATTGAAAATATGTACTTTTTTTCCATAGGGGTTCCAGGTTGTGTCTGGATACCAGGCTTCAATTAACTCATATTGCCATTCTGAGGGCATCATAAGAATTACCCATCGGTTATCAAATTGTTCTAATTCATATACTCTAAATTCATTTATCCAAGGTCGAACCTTGGTTTTTTCCCTGAGTTTTTTTCCAAGCAATGAATCAACAGCGGTGATGCTCCAGCGTGTTGGTACAAAACGCCGGTATTTTTTAACTCCAAATGCTCCAACACTAAAAGCCTTTTGAATACTAGATACCTGCACCCCTTCAGAATATAGATCAAATATGGCCTTGTTTGATTTTAAATCGGTATCATAAAATGCTTTTTCAATGTGTTGTTCATATTTAGGGTTAGATATATCGAATTTCTTTATTTTAGCTGAAGGACCATGAGGCTGGACATTATCATAGAAGCTGATTTTTCCTCGTGGTTTTTTATCAAAAATAGCTTCTGTAAATACACTGTTTTTAGATAAAGCTAATTCACGTGTAAATTCAACTTTTTTATCTGAACTATCCACGTTTGTTACTTCTACATTATGTTTACCTCTTATCAACATAGTTCGAAAGTCGACTATTTCATCAATAGTTTTATCTAGCCAAAGCTCGGGTGTATCAATCATTGAAGTGTCACCCATCATAGGTGGTATCATAGGTCCTACTGTTACTTTGGGATAACCATATCTACCGACAAATACACTTGGCGGAGAGGAACCACCAAGATGGGTTTTATTGATTAAATCCTTGATTTTATCTTTAGAGTGAAATTTAACAAGAACAGGGCATCTACTCTTACCGCAAAGATGTTTAGTCCCTCTGCAAAGAGCACATAAACTTCTAGTTTTTCTTTTGCTAGGAGCAGAAATTTTTTTCTGTCTATAATATTTTGAAGAATTTTTAGTCCTGTTCAAAATTACCTTCCCTCATAAGAGTTGATAGTCTATGATAAGGTTAATATACATTTCCCTAAGTCTATTTAAACTATAAAAAAAATGTTCTTCGACAGAAAATTAATTTAAATAAGAGATGATTTAACCAAAAAAAAAGATAGCTAAAGTTTAAATGTATTCCGCCGGTTTAAAAAAGCTTTCTACAGTTGTTTAATTCGAAAGCACGAATAATTTATTTAACACCTAATGTATTCAGGAGAAATTTGTAGGATGTCTAGAAAAAAAAATAATCTACAAAGGAAAAGATCAAAACCTTATAACAACAAAAATAAGAAAAAAATTTTTAAGAGACATAAAACACTTTTAACTATATTAGCAGCAATAATTTTGTTGTCCATAATTTTTACGGCATTTATGGTATTTTTTAACGAAGAAAAAACTAATCCAATCGCGACTATAGAAACTTCAAAAGGATCAATTAAAGTCGAGCTTTATAAAGATAAACTTCCAAATACAGTTAAAAACTTTGTGAAACTAGCAAAAA
The DNA here is from genome assembly GCA_036625995.1 of Thermoplasmatota archaeon. GTDB lineage: Archaea > Thermoplasmatota > E2 > DHVEG-1 > DHVEG-1 > JAZKSG01. Next base: position 6,650 of record JAZKSQ010000008.1, read on the forward strand.
ACGATTTCTATCAAGGATTAGTTTTCCATAGAGTAATAGATGGATTTATGATACAAGGAGGAGGATTTACTCCGGATGGAGATAAAAAAGAAAGCCCGTATGGCTCTATAGATCTAGAAACGCATCCAGATGTAAAACATATAGATGGAACAATATCTATGGCTAGAACAAGTGGCGATCCTAATAGTGCCACAAACCAGTTTTTTATATGTGATGGACCACAATCCCATCTGGATGGAAGCTACGCAGCTTTTGGCAAGGTAGTTGAGGGAATGAAGGTAGTAAGAAATATTTCCTCTGTTGAAACTACTTCAAAATATGGACATAGCGACTGGCCGAAAGAAAACATAGAAATAATTGATGTTAAAATAAAAGATTAGAAAAATTTTAGGAGGAGGTATATTTTTTGAGTATACTTTCAGATATCGATATTGAAAAAGCTTTAGAAGAAGAAAATTTAGGTATAAAACCGTTTAAAAAACAAAATCTTACCCCGAATGGATATGATTTAACCATCGAGGAGATATATATCAAAAAAAATGATGAACATGTAAGAAAGGGGGAAGCTTCTATTCCTCCAAAAACATGGTTTGCAATAAGTACCAGAGAATTTATAGAGATGGGGCCTAGAATATCCTCACAATTGTGGATTAGAACAACCTATGCTAGAAAGGGAGTGATGGCAAGCTTTGGAAAAGTAGACGCTGGTTTTCATGGCAACTTAACGATAAGTTGCTTTAATTCAAGGGATGAAAAAATAGATATACCAATCGGAGATAGATTCTGTCAGATTGTATTTGAAAACATGCAGTCAATACCCTCTGAATTATATGATACTAAAAGCGGTAATTATCACAACCAGAAAGGTCTAACACTAGAAAAAAAGAAATAAGTTTCTATAATTAATAAATATTTTTGAAAGAAAATCTTCTTCTTTTTTTTTTATATTTTTCTTGCAAAGGTTAAATAGCCGGTGTGTCCTAACATTTTAAAACTAGGTCTCATACCCTTATCTGAGACAACTATTCTTCTTTGTATATTTTCATAGGTTTTTATCTCAATAAAGCCATTTTTTTCGATTTTTTTAACGGTTTTTTCGACTTGTGTTGAATTTGGAGAATAACAACAAAGATATCCGCCTTTTTTTAATGCAGAACATGCGTTTTCAACCGCGTCCCAGGGATTGGGAATATCTAAAATTATAGAGTCAAGATTTTTTTCACTGATTTCTTCTGTTACATCCTGTATTTTAGTCTGCACTATATTTTCAAAACCTGATTTTTTAATGTTTAATTTAGCATGTTTGATGAAGTCTTTTCTTTTATCATAAGAAATAACTCTGCCGTTCGGTGCGACTGCGTTAGCTAAAACTATAGTTAAACCACCTGATCCTATACCTGCTTCTAAAACCGATTGATTTGAAGATATTGAACAGTTTAAAAGTATCTGAGCTGAATCTTTGGGGAGAATAATTTGTGCTTTGCGTTTTAAACCATGTATCTTATCCATTAGAGAGGGTTTAAGAACCCAGAATTTTTTGTTGCCAATTTCTATTCTTGAACCAATCTTTTTGTCTATTAAAATACTGGGGTCAAATACACCAACACCTTTATATTTATCTACTTTTTCGGAAGTGTTGATTAGATATTTTCTATATTTTGAATCTATCAGTACAACTGTTTCTCCATCTTCGATTTTATTCATAGATTTTTTATCACTCTATATCTATAATCGATCCAAACGATAAATCTTCAATTGCTTTTTGATCTTTCCATTTTTCTTTACAAGAACAATAAATGTTTTTTAACTCTGAAATATTTTGTTTAAGAGAATAATTTTTTATTGACTTTAATAACTCTTGATCGCATTCTCCGCAGTTATGAGATCCACGTATTTTTCCACCGCCGGCAATATCACATTTTAACAAAGTGTTTTCATCACATTTTTTATCTGCATTTTTTAAAATTTCAATAATGCTCCAAAGCCAGGGTGGTCGATACTGTTTTCTTTTCCAAAGATATTCAACCAACGTATTTTTTTGAACGTTTACTGGATTTAAAGATATAATATCTGTTAAATTATTAATTTTTTTTATGGTGTTAACTGAGTCTTTTATAGATTTTTTTTCAGAAAGAAAAGGAGGTTTAACAAGCACGTAAGTCTTCAGGTTCATGTTTTGTTTTTTTATAATATCTACAGTTTTTTTATAGTCTTTAAAAGAAAAACCTTTGTTGATATTTTGTGATCTTATTGTATCATCGGATGTTTCAAGACCTAAACTAACCTCAATGATAGCTTTATCTGAAAGACTGTTTATTTTCTTTAGTTCTTCATAATTTACATATTCTGGTCGTGACTCAAAGGATATTTTCTCTGTTTTTTCAGATAAAATCTTTATTATATGGTTACGTACTTTTTCAGTTATCTCTGATTCGTCTAGAAAACTACCTGAAGTAAATATTTTAACGATTTTTTGACCAGAAAATTTTTTCATACATTTATCGAATTGTTTAATCAGGTTTCTATCTGATATGTTTTCAAATGCACTGTCGTTAAAATAGCCACACATTGTACATCCAGATTTTAGAGCCCATGAACATCCACGTGTACGAAGTATTATTACAAAAGCATCTACAATCCTTTTTCTAAAAACATCTTTTTCTCCCCAGCATCCAACAGGTTCAGAAAGATCAATTTTGTTATCCTTTCGAAATTTTGTTTTTATTTTTCTGCAAAAACTACTTATCTCTTCCATCTGGCACTTTTTCATCTATCTTTTATACTATGTCTAATGATCAACGCTACTCCGATTAAAGAAATCAGGAATATCAATATTTCAAAACCGGGAACCTGTACAGGATTATATTCAGGTAGCTCTACGGGACGGGATTTCTCCGAATTGATTTCAGGGTCATCGGTTACTTGGAAATAGTACTCATCAGTATCCACTATAGTGTTGTTGTACTGTTTAGGAACATTGTTAAAATAATGAATAACTTCGGCATAGACATTGATACTTACATTTGTTTCTTTTTCCCAACCAGTTTTTTTGGGGCTGGTTTGATAGTAGCCAGTATCTTTTTCCAAAGTTGCGTTAACGACTTGGTTGTCAACTTTATAAAACACCCGATTTACTGAAGGGTTGACTTTGAATTTTATATCCTGTGCAGCTCTTACTGAATCACCTGAGTTAGGAAGGGCTAGATAAATTGCGTTTTCACTGTAACTAAAGCTTCCTTCTGCTTTAGTAGTATATCCACTGTTATCCTCTATTTTAAGTGTATATTCATAGGTTTCCTCTTCTTCATTTAAACTTTGATTTTTTTGATGGGTATATGAAAATATATTGTCCTTGAAGGTATATTCGGGGTTAATTTTTGTACCGTTAGGATCAGTTACCGTAAACTCTAGAGTGTTTTTTTTGACATCTGTATTATCTGTTATATGAGCGATTATTTTAACTGTTCCACCGGGTTCTTGCATTTCGGGTAAAACAACATCTTGGATGATAGGCGGTTCTTCGTCATAAAATGGAGGGTTTACAATAACTATGAGTATTAAAAGCCATGAAAAAAAGTATATTGCCCCGGTCTTAAACCATTGTTTTTTATCAAAATCTTCTGTATCTATTTTGAATTTATCGAAAATATATTTTAAAAAAGATAAGTTAATTAATCCTACTAAAAGAACAAGAATCCATCTGAAAGGATTTTCTTTTAAAAGCACCCAGAAACCAAAACATATAAAGGCCATTAATAAAGCAAATAAGAAGGTAAGAAAAGAACCTTTAATCTTCATTCTTTCCTTTTTTAGAAATTCCTTTTCGTTGAATTTAGGAATCTTAAACCCTAAATCTTCGTCTTTTTCATCTTTTTTCTTTCTCTTTTTTGCCATCTTTCCACGCCATACAGTTCTTTATTTAAAGGTTTTTCTCAATCTTTATCTTTTTTAGCTTTTTTTTTTGTTTCTTACTTTTTGCTTTAGCCATTTTTTTTTTAGCAGCTTTAGCCAAAGGCTTTGCTTTTTTTTTCTCTAATTTAAGCCGTTTTTTTTCAGTTTCTGCTTTAATTTTTTCTTTTTCAACTTCATTTTCCGAAGAATCGTGTATATGAACTATTTTTTTCTTCTGAATCAGCTGATAAACCCGATCTGTATCTGTAGGTAAATATAACCGAGATGAATGTATATACTACTAGAATAGCACCAATAAGTATCATGATACGGTCATCAAATTCTATATTAGCTGTTTCAAAAAAAACCCTGATAGCAAGTAAAATAGCTAGTATTACTGAGCCAGCCCAGGTATGATGCTTAAACTTCCTATACTTTTTTTGATAATCTGTTAAGTTTTTGTCTTTATTTTTCTTCACGAACATCATCAAACCCGAAAAACCAAATTTTTTTTTAAAGAAACTTTATTCCCTGGGGCATTTCTCCGAAATATTTTCTAAATTTTTGTGGCCATTTTTCAGGGTTTAGGCCTTTTTGTGCAAGAAAGGCAGTAACCCATCTTTCTAAACCTATACCAGAGCATCCGCTCCAAAGATCGCTTTTCTGAGTTTTTATGTTAAACGCTTTAACATATTTATCTCCTATAATACTTAGATTTTGAAATTCCAGCCATTCTGATTTTTCCCTAGATCCACGGTAAGGCATATATGCTTCAAAATCTATGGTTCCTTTCTCCTGAGATACTTTGTCGTCATGTATACCGGCTTGTTGCATATACCAAGGTGTAACCCATGCCATCCTCCATTCTAGATCGAGAATGTCATTAAAAACATGTTTATATGAATCTAAAAGTTTTTCTCTTATATCAAGAAGTTGTTCTCTGGTACCTATATATACAGGTTCGAGTCTATGAAATTCGTCAACTCTTTCAATCCCATGTCTTCCGCCTGATTCATATCTATTTGAAACCGCGGTTTTATCATATATTAAAACAGGTAGGCTATCTTCGGCGATTGTTTTTCCCTGTAGAGACCAATAGATTATAGGGCATTGTGCATAGCAAATCCCGGAGTTAGGTGTTTCTGTATTTTTTTTAAGTTCTTCTAAGGGGATTTCATTTTTAATTTTGGTTAAATCAATAAAGTTTTGCCATTCTTCGACATTTCTAGTTTTAGGTTCAGCTACATAATAAAACTCCCCGGGCATACCTTCCATATGTCCTGTTTTAAGCCATACTTCGAAAGGAACAATATGTGATTCTATTACTTCTTGGAAACCTAAAGGATTTAATACTTCATTAATAGCGATTTTCTCCATAGCCTTCATTATTGCCGCTGATTGAGGGTTAAAAAACCATTTTCCTTTAGTTGGACCTTGCTTTAACCAGTTTTTCTTAAGCATTTCTTCTGTAGGATCTTTATTCCATACTGGTTTTTTTTCTTTGGATGTCCATATAAGATTCCACAGTTCGTCTTTACCTTCATAATATTGATCAAGGGTTTTTTCTTTAACCAGTTTTATCATTCGGTCGATATAGTTTCTTTGAAGAAATTCCTCGTCGATTTCCTTTAAAATCATGGTAACTTTTTTATCATCAATATTTAGCTGAGCAAAAGGTATATCTATTTTTTTCAAAGGTTTTTTTTCCAGCTCGAAAAATATTTCATATTTGGAGACTTTTATCTCTCTTACACCTACATGATATTCTTTACCGAGTTTTTTACTTAGGATATTTTTTAAATGAAGTAAAGAGTTATGAGGTCGAAAGTTTCCTTCTGAATTAAAAGAAAATTCTAAAATATTTTCTTCGATAGAAACCTCTTTTATGTCTCCTCCCTCTTTTTCGATATTTTCTTTATATTCATCTAATATTTTTTTTATCTCGTTTTCTATTTTAGAGATATCTCCACTGAAAATAAATGATGTTTTTAGTTTAAATTCCATGATAACAACCCTGAAATTAATTAACTCTTAATTAATTTTTATCCAAAATTTTCTCTGCAACAGATATACATGATAAAAAATCGTTTAAAGTATGTAGAATAGATGAAAGAGAACTACTTTTTATCTCAGCAAAAATTCTATCCTTTTTTTTATTAGACTCTACAAAATGATAGTTGTCTACTTCTACAGATTTATAGATTTTTTTTGCTTTTTCTTTATCTTTGAAATCTAGTTTCATATTACATTTAATTTCCATATCTAAAACTCAATCCTATTTTATTTGATCTGATTTGACAGAATGTTGTTTACTGCGTCAAGAAATTCTTTTTCTTTTTTTGAAGGCAATGTGGCTCCAGCTGCAATTTGATGGCCTCCACCCTGACCTCCTAGCTTTACCGAGGCTTTTTTCATTGCAGAACCTAGATCTAAACCGTTTTTTACAAGATGTTGATTGCCTCTTGAGGAAACATGTATTTCGTCGTTTCTTCTGACTATAGATAAAAGAGGTTTTTCTTTATCAAAGATGAAGTTCGCGGCGATACCTGCAACAACTCCTGTCATGGATGATTTATCGCTATAAAAATATCTAAAAAAATCTTTTTCTTCTGCACCATTTTTTTCTAGTTTAACCAGTTGATTTAAAACTTCTTTTTTAAATTCTTTCTCTTTTACTAACGCTTTATTAAATGAATCTTTATTTCCTAAGGCGACTGATAGAGCTAGACCTCTATCTCCCCCTTTTCCACATGCATCTAAAATGTCAGCTAGATGTTCTAGTTCACAATTGAATTTTTTATAATAAAAACGTTTTCGGACCACCGTGTCAAGAATGTTTTTTTCACATCCTTTTTTAATCAGTTTAAACATTAAAAAAGAGTTTATTTCTTTTTTTTCTTTTTGTTTTAATTCATCATAGGAGGAGTCTGGGTTGATTCCGATTTTGTCAAGACTTTTTTTTATTTTTTCTTTATTCCCTGAGATTCCAGGGTAATATGGATCAATTGAATAATATAATGAATCAAAGATTGTGTCCCCTGAAAGTTTAATACCGGTTTTTTCTTCTAGCAGATTGTTTTTTAGAGATTCTTGAAGAATCTTTTTATTTAACTCTGTATATCCTCCTATGTATTGTTTGTCTCCTGTGGCGCCGGTTAGTGCTAAAGCTCCCAGATCAAAATTTTTTTTATCCAAGGCTTTGGCTACCATAAAAGCCATGGATGCTCCGCATCCTCCGTAATTTCCGTTTATTTTAGAGAGATTTGCGTTCAATTGTAACACATTTTTTTCCGTTTCCTTTTTTACTATTTGATGGTGGTCTATGATAATTGATTTGGAATCCATTTTTTCTATGAAATCGATTTGTCCGCTACCTAAATCTGTGAAGATAATTAGTTCATTATCTTCTTTTTCATCTACTCTTTTTAAACCTTGGATAAAGGGGTTTCTCATTAATGATGCATGAAAATCATATCCTTTTCTAAAAAGCGCTTTGCATATTATTGCAGCAGCGGTTATTCCATCTGCATCATAATGAGATATGACTCTAATTTTTTTTGATTTGGGATGTGATAAAATATTTTCTGCGGCTTTTTGGCTCAAAGTTTCAAGTTTAGATGGCATAAGATATAAAAAATATAGGTCTACTTTACCTTGTTTTTTAAAGCAAATGAAGAAATTAATTTTTTTTTGTTATTAACTATTTTTTTTTATTCAAACATCAATTTAGCTTGTTGTGGTGTATATTTCCATCCTTCTGGAAGTTCATCTTGGGAATGGTAGTATTTTGTAAGTCGTCTTATTTTAGCTTCTGTGAGTTGAAGGTTTCTAAGGTTACATCTGTCTTTTTGGTTTTCTTCCATATGTTTACGTATTTTTAAGGCTTTTTTTAAGAGATTAGCTAGGTCTTCAGGTATTTCAGGTGATAGATTATTGTCGGAAAGGATTTTAGTTATTTTTTTACCGGTAGCTAGTTTGACATCTGGTACACCATATTGGTCGCGTAGTATCATTCCGATTTCACTGGTTGAATGTCCTTTTTTTGCTAGTTCTAAAACTCGGGATTCTACTTCACGTGGTTTTAATGGACTCCAATTGGGATGATCTTTTCTAGATGCAGGTGGTTTAGAACCTGATTTTCCTTTCCTTCTTGCATGTATTCGAGCCATTTTTCTTCAATTTCTCCAAATTAAGATTTATTTTCTTTTTTTATTATAAGAGTAGTGGTGGAATAAGCTTATCATATATAAATTTAAAGGAAGAAAAAATAATTTTTTTTTAAAGTCTGTGTTTTTTTTTATTTTTCTTCGACTTTCTTGAAGCGTTTACCTAGCTTTTTCATTACTTTAGGTAGAGTTGTATATTCCATATCTTCCATTGGTAGCCGATGTGGTTCAAATGGTCCATGTCTTCTCATGTAATCCATTATATGTTGGGATTCTTCTCTTGTTTTATCAAAAGCAGGGTCATCAAATAGATCTACGGGTTCTGTAAGTTTTCTTTTCCTTAGTTGAAATCCTAGGCTTGTAACTCGTGGTGGCCCGTCGAAACGGGTGCACTGAGCGTCTTTTATTGATACCGGCATAATAGGGCCGTTATGGGATCCTCTCATCCATCCGGATACCAGATGGCCTAATGAAAAACCTTCTAATACTTCACCAAGTGCGGGAAGACCAGATTGAGCACGAACAGCGCAAACAGGATCATCCTTTCCTACATATTCACCTGCTATCTGATATAGTTTTTCTGTTGATATTACACATACCGGTTCATCGTCTGGAAGTTTAGATCCTTTCTTTGGAAATACACGTTTTATTACAAAACGTGATTTCGCTCCTATTAAAGCAAGTAGGTCATACATTTCTTCTGGTGTTTTCAAAAAAACGTTTTTATGTTCTTTTATATCCCATACCTCAAAGACAAAACCATCATGAAGTGAGGGATCAATAACTAATCCTGCTGTGTTAAAAGGATCTGCAAACATTTTAAAAACAGGGAAGTTAAATGCCCCCGGTTCTGTTTTATCCATCATAAAAGCTATTATAGGTTCTGCTTTTCTTTCAGTAAATTCCATTTCAGCTATACCTGGACCCATGCCTCGTACGTTTCCTGAGAAAGCATCGGCTAATAGATCTTGTCCAGCTCCATAAAGCCCGAGGTCTCTTGCTTTTTCAGTTCCTTCACAGAAGGTATCCCATGCCAAAGAGTGTACTTCTTCTGAGTTTACTCCTTTGGTATGTGTCATTATTAGTTCAAGATCGTCTCCGCAATGGGTTATATAAAAATCAGATATCATATTTTCTCTTCGCGCGTCGATGAGTTTCCTCCTCGCGATTTCTTCTAAGTCAGGATGTACTTTTGAATGGCCAGGCCACCCGCCGACATCTGCCTTAATTATGCTAAAAGTTGTTTTCATGAATTTAAAGCCTCCATTTTTTCATTGAATACATTTTATATATTTAAATTATTTGGGATATATTTAATTCAGTAAACTATAAATTTTTTTTACTCATTCAATAATAAGAAAAGGTTTTAGAAAAAGCGAGTGAATTAAAGAATATGGCTTTGAAAATATATAATAGTTTGACAAGAAAAAAAGAAGTTTTTCAACCAGTCGAAGAAGGAAAAGTTAAGATGTATGTATGCGGTATGACTGTTTACAGTGATGCGCATATAGGTCATGCAAGAACATATTATGTCTTTGATATGGTTAGACGATATTTAGAATTTAAAGGGTATGATGTAAAATATGTTCAAAATGTTACTGATGTAGATGATAAAATAATTAATGTAGCTAATAAAAAAGGTGTTGACGCTTTGGATTATTCCTGTCGTTTTTGCGATAGATGTCTTTCTGATTTAGATAAAATTGGTATCCGAAGAGCAGATGAGTATCCTAAAGCATCTGAAACTATTGAGGACATGATTGAAATGGTGGAAAAAATCGTTGAAAATGGATATGGCTATGAGTCAGATGGTGATGTATATTTTTCGGTGGAAAAATTCGAGGGTTATGGTAAACTTTCTGGACAAAACATTGAGGAAATGAAGGCAGGTGCAAGAATTGAGCCTGGTGAAAAGAAAAAAAGGCCTTTGGATTTTACATTATGGAAAAAAGCTAAACCAGGTGAACCTAGTTGGGATAGCCCTTGGGGTAAAGGCCGTCCTGGATGGCATATAGAATGTTCAACTATGAGTAGTAAACATCTTGGTTTACCTTTTGATATTCATGGAGGAGGCATGGATCTACGTTTCCCTCATCATGAAAATGAGATTGCTCAGGCTGAGGCAGCTACTGGAAAGACTTTTTCGAAATATTGGATGCATGTAGGTTTGCTTACCATAGAAGGGGAGAAGATGTCTAAATCTTTAGGGAATATTGTTAATGTCAAAGATTTGGTTGAAAGATGGGATCCAGAGGTTGTGAGGATGTTTTTTGCTAAATCGCATTACCGTAGTCCACCTGATTTTAGTGAAAAAAGTCTTCAGGATGCAAAAAAAGGTTTAGATAAGCTATATCGTGTGAAACAAAATTTAAATGAGTTTTACGGTGAAGATTCTTTTGATTTAGAGGAATCACAGTTAAATGATAATGAGGAAAGTTTTTTAGAAGACGTTAAGACGGTTAAGCAGAATTTTATCGAGGCTATGGATGATGATTTTAATACTCCTAGAGCGGTTTCATATTTGTTTGAATTTGCCAATCTGGCTAACAAGTTTTTATCTGAGGAAAAAAACCCGGATAGTGGTTTATGTAGTTATGTTGATGATGTTTTTACGGATCT
>JAZKSQ010000178.1:0-3453 GCA_036625995.1 Thermoplasmatota archaeon
ATTGGAACTAAAGAATATCTTAAAAAAGATTGTATTCTGATTGTTCTACGGATTTTGTCTCTTTCAAACTTTTTAACATTTAAAAATTTTATACTTAATATCAGGAAGATCACGGTTAACAGAGCGAGTAAAATCATCTGCCATAAATAAAATTCGTAATGATAGAAGGTGAATGGTACGAACAATAACACTGCTGAGAATATTCTTATCCCCATGCCGAATGTTTTGAAAGATAAGGGAACAAAAATATCGTCTTTTTTAATTTTTAAACCAGACCATAAAGCTATATTTTTTACTCCTTTCCTATAGTCATGATCTGCATCTTTTAAACCACCTTGTATAGCGTTCATGTATAGTATGTTGTTGAAAGTTAAAATAAAAATAATCCATGTTATCGGTTTTGGTTTACCATATGCTAAAGCTCCGAAAAGGAAGACCAAACTTACAGATGTTGCTACTAAGAAATCTGATCCAACTATTTTTTTCCCATAAATATTATAGATGGTTCCAAGTATACCTGCGGTTATTATACATAAAACCCCTATGAATCTATAAAAGTGTATTGTTTCCCCATGCCACAGTAAAAAAATAAAAAGGAAGGAGAGAAGGATAAGAATAATTGAGATAGTCAAAGCTGTTTTTCTAGAAACTTCGCCACTAACCAATGGTTTCTTCTGCAAGTCTTTTACTAATCTGTCTACTTCTACATCTACATAGTCATTAAGTAGAAAACCATATATCCCAGCTAGTGCCCCTATTACAAAGATAAGTGTTAAATCATATATACCTTGGGCGCCCATAGTTAAGGCACCTATGACAGGTATTAATCCCAGTGTTCCAACACCCGGCAATCTAATGAGTTTAGCAAAGGCAGATATTTTTCCCATTATAGGCATATAAGAAAAATGGTTTTATTTGAGTTTTACTAAAAAAAATAGAATAACGAACCCAACTTTTTTAATAGAATATTTCAAGCATTATGAAAATTTGGAAGACTATAATCATAACTCTGGTTCCTATACGTTCATATTTTTCAAAGGCATCCCATATCTTTCCTTCGTTTTCTTTTAAAACTACTCTGTAGGTTAAAAACCATGTTGAAATTAGAGTAATAGCTAATAATCCTCCACCTACTAGATATAGAGAGTTGAAAACCTGAGGGATTCCAATTCCTGTCCAATCGAAAGCAGAGATTGGAAATATAGGTATAAAAGCAAGATAGAATGGCAGAGCTACTTTCATAGATTTTTTTCTTCCCAAGTTTACTGGCGTAGTTCTGAAACCTGCTTTTAAGTCGCCTTGGTAATCTCCAGCGCATACCATTATTTCTCGTCCTGTTTCTTGGAAGAAAATAGCTATCGCCAAAGGCAACATCAACAGAGGTTTTTCAGGAAATACAGATATTCCACCCCAGTAGGGTATGGCTCCTACTCCAAATGCTACAGCCATGTGTCCAAAAATACCGTGGTGTTTTCCAAAATAGTTGTAGTAGAGGCTGATCGCTACTAAAACTGTGGTGAACACTCCACATGCCCAGTTTATTGATCCTGTGTCTTTATAGTTTATAAAAAGAGAGAAAACAATAGATGAAAGTATGAGGCCTATGCCTCCATAGTAAGCTGTTTTTTCTTTTATTATTCCTGAGGGAATAGGTTTATGTGGACGATTGATTTTGTCTGATTGTAGATCTGTTACATCGTTATGTATCATGGTCCCGGTGGATAATAAAGCTGGAACCAATATAATCATAAACATTTGGAAAAAAGATAGATTTATATCCATGAAAACTGCACAGTTTAAAGCGCTAACTAATGCACCAAAACTACAGAGAAACAATATAGGTGGCCTCACCATTTTTGTCCATGCTACAATCAGTTTTACCAAAGACATTTTATGGTGAGTATAATAGAAGAGGTTTCTAATAAATATTAACTAAAAAAACAAGTTTGTTTTTTTAGGATATACCGAGTATTTGAAATATTTTTAGAATTATTCCCTGTGTAATTAGGATGGCTAACCCTGTTATAGATAATGAAGATATTGAAAGTAAAACTTTCCTGTTTTCGGTATATTCCATTCTCTCTATTAGCATAGTTGCTATCGACATATAAAAAATCAGTAGAAACCATCCTACAAAGTTTAAGATGGGTACATCATAAAAGGTTACACCTGAAAGAGATTGACTCCATGTCCACCAACTGTTATGATGGGCTAAAGGATCTTGTAACGAATCTAGACATACTGCAAAAAAACCGGCTACAGTAGAAATAGATAGTATCTGGAAGAGGTTCCTTTTTTTGTATATCTTGTTTATAAAATGTTTTGCCATATGTAGAAATAAGAATAGGTTTACACTCCAACCGATTACAATTGCCAATGGAACCCAGCCGTTTTCAAAGATAGATAAATAAATAAAATAACCTGGGTAGACATATCTTCCACTGGCAGCTCCAGCTGATTCTATAAACAAACCTGCTAAAATTATTGGAAAAAAATATCTGAACGTTTTCTTTGCCCCATAGTATTTTATTGAATGAAAAAGTAAAATCAACCAAGATATAAGGACGGTTATAATGAACCATATTAATAACTCAGATCCATCTCCGAAATTAAAGTTTATATCGATGAATCTCAACTGGTGTCACCTCTTTTTCTAAGTTTTTGTAAAACAAAAAAATAAAAAAATTTTAGAATTAAGGGTGTACAGGCAATTCCAAAACCGATTAATGAAGGGGTTAAAAAATTGGTATAGATCCCTATCAAAAAAAGCATAATCGCTATGAAGAGATACACCCCGTCGAAAATGTTGAAATGTTTGATTTCAAAGAGTTTTATATCTCTTTCAGATGATAGTTTCTTTTTTTGTATTGTTTCGTCTTTTCCAGTTATCAACAATATAACAGTTGCTAATACGCCAGTAACGCCTATAGGTATAAACACTAGTAGGTTTTCCATTATATAGCTGACAATGTTGCTTTCCATATCTCACCAGTTTTTTTATCCTATATTATTTTTCTTTGTATATAACATCTGCCAAAAAGTAAAACATATGTGTATTGTGTTGAAATTAGAAGATATTTTCTATTATGGTAACAGATGTTAAACAACTTTTATATTTTAAGAAGAAGAGAATATTTTTTTGTTGAGGATTTAGGATATGTCTGTTGATTGTTTTAGTAAGAAAAAAATCGGTGGTTTTCTCCATCTTATCCGTCCTTTTACTCTGCTTGCACCGGTTATAGTTTCGAGTTGTATAATGTTTGCAAGTTTTTTTTATAATAGTGTAGGTGGAGATATAGTTTTAACTTTGTTTTATGTTGTTTTGCCAGCAAGTATTTCACTTGCTTTGATAAATGGTGGTTCAAATGCTTTGAATCAGGTGGCGGATGTTGAATCTGATAGAATTTCTAAACCGTATAGACCTTTGGTTAGAGGTGTGATTTCTAAAAAATC
>JAZKSQ010000009.1:0-17103 GCA_036625995.1 Thermoplasmatota archaeon
CATAAGATGTAAATGCGGTTACTCCGAATGTATTTCCTTTTCTGTATTCTAATATACCTGCTATTATCTGAGCGAAGCCACCGTAGCTTATCCCCATTGCGAGTATCATTGATCCTAGTTCGAAAACTCCTGCATTATGTATATTTAGTAACACTGTAGTCATCCCAAAACCTGTTAGACCCAGTGCTGCCGGATTTGCTAGTTTATTTGTTTTAGCCATAATACTGTCACTGGACTGTCAGAAATAAAAAACATGTTTAAAAACTTGTCGAGAAAAATCAGATGTTGCTAAACATCACTGTAGCTCCTGCAAATACCATAAAGAAAACAATCAGTAATGCTATTAATTTGACCATCCATCTTTTTATCTTTTTTTTGGTAATTTTCATTATATCGACTTCATTGGAACTTCGATAAAGAAATCTTCAAACCTGATTATTTCTCTATCTTTTTTTCCTTTTAGCTGAGTTTCTTTTTTTATTTTAATGAAACCGTCTTTTAAAAGATTTTCTTTTTTACCATCTGTGATTTGTAAAGGGATTTCTTCTAATCTAAGATCGCTTTTTTCTTCTAATTTTTTCCTAATTGTATCCCGATTGTTTTTTATCCATTCCGTTATTTTTTTACTATCTGATTTAAATATTGGCCCTATTTTAGAATAGCTTGGTTTTATTTCCGTGATTTTTTCTTCTACAGAGGGTTTTCCTTCTATGAAACGATGTTTTTCTGGTAGATTTAATGTCGATTTTATTATAGTGCTGTTGTCTCTTAAGTGTTGTATTTTTCCTTTTTGAGAATAGGTTGACATACTTTCGAAAGCTGCATTTAGGGGTATTCCTTTTTTGCTTTTTATCGCTCTTACTTTTGAAACATATTTTTTGACTGTTTCACCTGCTTTTTCTGATTTTTCATCTATCAGTATTTCTTTAGGCCATTTTGAAAGGTGTATACTTTTTGTATCTTCTCTGTCTTTGTAGTTTCGATGATAGATTTCTTCGGTTAGATGTGGGAAAAAGGGAGCAAACATTTTCAGTATCCCTAGACCTATTTGATAGAGTGTATATCTTATGTTTTCTATGTTTTCTTTTTTGTAAAGTGATGATTTTATAAGTTCTATATAGTGGTCGGCTAGTTCATGCCAGAAGAAGTATTCTATTTCTTTTAGACATTGGAAATAGTTGAAATTTTCCATGTATTCTGTACATCTTTTTACTAATTTACTGTATTTGGTTAGAATCCAACGGTCGATTTCATTCAGTTTATCGGGTTTTGTTATCTCTTGTTTTTGTTGTAGTGCGTTTGAAATAAATTTTTCTACGTTCCATAGTTTTCTTAGTATTTTTTTTCCTCTTATTACGTCTTTTTGTCTAAAGGCATTATCTTCTCCTAGTGAGCAGCTTGCTGCATAACATCTGAAAGCATCTGTACCGTATTTTTCTATTATTTTTAATGGGTCTATTACGTTTCCTAGGCTGGAGTGCATAGGTGTTCCGTCTTCTGATAGTATGAATCCCCCTATCATCATGTTTTCAAATGGTTTTTCATCGGTTAGAAGTGTACATCTTAATATGGTGTAAAATGCCCAGGTTCGTATTATGTCATGAGCTTGAGGACGAAGTGACATAGGATATAGTTTTTCGAATTGTTTTTTATCTCTATGCCAAAAACAGTTATATAAGGGTGAAATCGAAGAGTCCATCCAGGTGTCAAAGACATCCTCACATCCTTTTAGTTTTCCTCCGCATTTAGGACACTCGTCGATTGGTGGTGAAGATATTGTTGGGTCTATATAGCAGTCTTCTTTTCGTGCTAGAACTATTTCATTACATTTTTCACATTCCCATAGGGGTATTGGTGTTGCAAAATATCTTTGTCTGCTTATCACCCAGTCCCATTCTAGGCTGTCTATCCAGTCTTCTAGTCGTATCTTCATGAATTCTGGGAACCAACTCATTTCATCGCTTGCTTGCAGTACTTTATCTTTGAATTCCGTTGTTTTTAAAAACCATTGTTCAGCGTTTATAAATTCTATAGGTGTTTTGCATCTCCAACAGACGCCGACGTTTTGATCTAACTCTTTTTGTTTTAATAAAAGATTTTTATCTTTGAGGTCTTTGATTACTGCTTTTTTGGCTTCTTTTAGGTTCATACCGCTATATTTTCCGGCAAGTTCTGTCATTTCTCCATGTTCATCGATACTCATTTCTAATGGTAGATTGTATTTGAAAACCCAGTTTAGATCTTCTTTATCGCCAATGGTACAGATCATTACTATTCCTGTACCAAAATTTGGGTCTACTGCTTCATCTTTTACTATTTTGATGTTTTTTTCAAACAGAGGTACTTTTAATTTTTGATCTATAAGCCAAGGTGTTCTTTCGTCGTTGGGATGTACTGCAACGATTTGGCATGATGGAAGTAGCTCTGGTCGGGTGGTAGCTATTTTGACATATATCCCGTTTTCATCTTTTTCTATCCCAGGATATTTTAAAATTTGTTCAGGTTGTTTTTCGTTAAAATAAAATTTTATTGTATTAATCTGGGTTTTACGATCTTTATATTCAACCTCTGCGTCTGCCATAGCTGTCATGCACCGTGGACACCAGTTTACCGGAAATTTTCCTTTATATATTAGGTCTTTTTTGAATAGTTCGATGAAAGAGATCTGTGTTAAACGTCTATAGTATTCTGCATCGGTTTGATAGTATATCGAGGGATCCATACTTTCCCCCAATATTATGAATTGTTTTTTCATGGCTTCTATGTTTTTTTCTGCAAAGTCTGAACATAGACGAGTGAATTTGTGACGATCTATATCTTTCCTAGTGATGTTCATCTGTCTTTCTACTCTTTCTTCGATAGGTATGCCGTTTACGTCGAAGCATAATGGAAAAAATACGTTATATCCTTGCATTCTTTTGTATCTTGCAGCAAAATCTATATGTGTATAATGAACTGCATGTCCTGCATGTAGTGAACCAGACGCATATCTTGGAGGTACATCTATACTGTATACCTCTTTTTTGCTTTCTGGATTATATCTGTATATCTCTTGTTTTTGCCATTTTTTCTGCCATTTTTTCTCGATTTCTTTTTGATCGTAATCAGACATTTTTCCTTTAAACTCCCAAGTTATGTTCATCTAGATTTTTTTTAACATGTTTTTTTGTTTTGTAAATAGAAACCGTAGTTTTTTTTATCTTTTTTTAACGGTGTTTTAGAATCTACTATTTATCTTTTTAATATCTTATCTTTTTAGGTGAGATAATATAGTTTTCCTCGATAAGATAACGATATATAAAATTAACTTAAAAATGTAAGTTTTTTTAAAATATGTTGATTATTTGAGGACATCGCCCCTATATTTTTATGAGAATTTTTTTAAAACAAAAAAATTGGATGGGTGACATTTTTTATATCGGAGGTTGTATTCTGTTATTTATGTCTAATCTGATGATTTTAAGAAGTGTTTCTTTTGATACCTCTTTTTTATTAAAGGACAAGGTGGATATTAATTTAGCAATTGATAAATTGTCCAAAGATGATATAGATTGTTTTGTTACTTCTACTGTGGTTTCTGAACTGGAAAATTTAAGGATGTGGGATTCTATCAGTAAGGATTTTTACAGGCGAGCTATGGTGCGTATGAAGAAAACAGGTGCAAAAGTGATTGATTTTAAGAATAGATTGCTGTCAGATGCTTTTGGTAAACAGTGTGTTATTTCTATGAAGAAATATCATGGTGTTAGTGAGAAAAATATTGTTAATGATTGTAACATTCTTGTTCAGAATCTTAAGAATGGTGTAGATTTATTTTTATCTGAGGACTTTCATTTTACTTCTAGAATTACGAGGAAAGTGATTGATGAGGTCAAAAATAATGCTTGTTCTGAATTTCATCAGATGTGCGGTGAAACTCTGTTTAGTGTTGATGCTTCTGTTTTTAATAAAGTTTATTCTGATGGTAAGATAGATTTGGATTTGGTTGAAAAATTATTGTTAGATGTTAGGAAAAAAGGTTAAAGTTTTTGATCTATATTTATTTTTTTTAAGTTATTTTTACGTTGTCGCAGGTTCCTGCTATTATGACATCAGGTGGGTTAAGTGTTATTCCTCTTCTTATTTGTGGTTTTGCGACAATAAATATTCCTTTAAACCCGGTTACTGTTGCTGTATGTTGTTTGTTGATTGTTGCGTTTAGATTTTTTGTTAGTTCTGTTATATTTTGTAGATCCAATCCGTTTTCTGTTTTTCCATAAGCTGTGAGATAGGAGAGGGGTGAAGTAGGTGATAGTATATTACGTTTGTATTTAATTTGTAACTTTATTTTTTCATTAATTCTGAGTAGTCTATAAGGAAGAATCCTCGGTAGTATATGTTTTCTTAATAATAGATTTGTTTTTATTTTTTGTAGAAATGTTCCTTCAAGGATTTTTATTTTTGATATTAGTCTACTATTAGGTCCTATAGAGACAAATACTGTTTTATTTATATCTGTTGTATTTGTCGATTCTTCTATTTCTTTTGAAAAAGCATTATCTTTTATTTTTGTAAATGGTTCTGATGAATTTCCAGCTTGGACTAGGGGGATGGATGTTATTAGGAGGGAAATTACGGTTATTATAGTGACCGTTTTTTTGGTTTCCATGTTTGATTTCCTTTGCCGCCTTTTTTTTGGCAAATATTTATTTTTTTTATAAATAAAATTTTTTTTGATATATCTTTATCTGGATTCTAGTAGTTCTTTTAGTTGGGATATATCTTTTTTGATTTCGTTTATTTCTTTTGTTTTTTCTTTTTCTAGATTACTTAAAATTTCATCCATTGAAGAGGTTAATTTATATAGATAGACTGGGCGTCCTTTGCCTTTCTTTTTTTTCTCTCTTCTTTTTATCCAGCCTTTATCTCGTAGTTCTTGCATTGCCATGCTTACCTCGGGTTGTCTTAGGTTTGCTCCATGTTCTATATCGGCCGATCTGCATTGATCTACATTTGAGATATATGTTAGTGTTTTTGCGATGTTTTTTGTCATTCCTAACTCTGTTAATATATCTATCATGTCTCTATCTTTTGGGGTAAGTTCATAGTTTCTTTTATCTGCCATGTTTTTCCCAATAATATTTATAGCCTGAACACTATATAAATCTTTTTATTTGATAATATATATGTTTAAAGCTTATATAAAAGATATTGTTAGTCTAAAAAACCCAAAGCTTCTTCAATTCTTCCCATTTCAATACCTGTCGTTAAACTACCTACAATAGCTCCCTTGTTATTAGCCACAACACCACTACCAATTAACGGAACACCATGATTAACAGTTCCCCCCATTACCTCCACGTCAAAAACTTCCTTCAAAAATCTTTTTTCATCATCACTAACTTTAGGATGACATAACAAACCTTGGTTAGTAACAACGGCAGCCATACCAACAGTCTCTAAAGAAGCAATCTGGCCTTTCCTAACAGGAACATCAAAAATCTCTTCAAACATTTTAACAGTTTCGTCCTTAAAATCTACATGAACCAAAGCACCATAATCATTTACCAAAATATCATTTCCAGCAGCATTAATCTTATCCTTAATTACATCCACAGAAATACCATTAGACTCAATTGCATCAATATTTCTTTTATCAATAAAACTCGTGACCACTGCCCCATTAGAATTAAAAGCTAACAAAGATCCAATAATTGTTGAATTAGCAATATCAAGCTCAACAGATTCCACCCCTAAAGTAGATCTAATACGTCTTTTAACTTTCTTAGTAAGTCCCTTTTGAATAAATGCAACATCATCATTTGCTCTACAAAAAACACCTAAATTAGGGTTTTCATTAAAATCTAAACGTTGGAGATGCAATTTATTATTTTTCATATTACTATAATCCACCTACTAAAAGTATATTAGAAATATCTTTGAGCATATGTATGCTTTGAATAATTTATTGCAAAAACAATAAATCCCTTATATAATATTAACCCAAAGAAACATCAATAGAAAAAATTTGATAAAAAAATGGAATAAATATATTTTTTTATTTTTTATTCTTTTTATCCTTAGTATCTTCTTTTTGTCTCTCTTCAGGTTTTTCTTCAGCGGATTCCTGTGTTTTTTTATCTTCTTTCTTTCCTTTTTTCTCAGAGGTGTTTTCATCTGTCTTTTCTGATTGTTTTTCTTCGGTCTTCTCTCCTGTTTTTTCTTCTTTTTCTTCTTTTTCTTCAGCAGTCTCTGCTTCGCCGTTAGATTTTTTCTTCTTTTTTATCTTAACATCGCCATCGGCAGCCGGGGCAATTTCATAGTCTTCAGCTCCTTCTGGTGCTTCTTCACTAGGTTCAGGTATCTCCTCTTTTCGAAGAACTGGTGTCTCGGTCTTCTTTTCTCTTTCTTCTTTTAAAATCTCACGTCGAGATTTTTTAAACTCCAATTCTGGTTTATATGCTTCAACTACTCCATCTTCGAATTTTACTGCTTTTACCCGTATTTTAGTAGGCATTTTATATTTACCGTTAGACCATATTTCATGATTTAAAGAATCGTCTATCCATATGTCGTCTTCTTCTGCATGCATATGTCGCATCAGATATTGTTTCACTTTTTTAATAGCAGTAGGAGCTGCCCTTGAATGATTAAATGATTTTTTCTTAAGAGGAATCACATATATTCTTTCAGTTTCTTCGGCCATATCGATCAATCTTTTTTAAGTTTATTTCTTCTCCAATTTCTTGTTTTAGGATGGCGTGTAAAACGTCTGTTAGTTTTTATCATAATCCAAGCTGGGACTCGTCTGTTGCTTTTCGTGGCTTTATTTAATCTTTTCTTTTTACCAAGGGATTTGTTCGATGACATATTTTATCACATTCTGTATTTATTTTCTTCGGATGTTGATATCTCTTTTTTTTGGCATTATTTGGGAAAGTATATTTTTTAATTGTTCGTCGTTTATTTTTCGATTTAGTCTTCCCGATTGTGCTTGCATTATTAATTGTTTTTCTATGGATTCTGCGACTTTAGGTCGGGCTATTTTTATTCGCCCTAATCTTTCTCTAGCTTTGGGTGTTAACACCGATCTTAATATGTGTTGTTTCTGAGCTTCTACGCGTTGTTTTTCTCTTTCTTGTTGTTCTTCCATCGATTCTTTGTAGGATTGTTGTTTTTTCAGTTGTTCCAATTTCTTTTTCTTGATTTTTTCTAGTTCTTCATCCATGGTTTGAACAAGCCATTACTTGTATCATATTATTTAATATTTTTTCAATCCTGGATAAATTTTTTCTACTTTTTTAAAAACTTCATTTGCGGTGTTATCTAAGAATGATCTTCCTTTTGAGGTAACAACTCTTCCCTGTCCTTTGATTTTTTTTACATATCCTGCTTTTTCGAGTTGTTGAACGGCTTCTCTTATTATAGCTCCGCTTCCTCTCCTTGATTTATTTGGTTTGGATCCGCAGTTTCTTTTTCCACTATATTCTGCTTGTAGTCTTCTAACGCCTATTCCTTCTTTTATGTAGACCTTACGGAGTATTGACGCTACTCTTTTAAACCACCAATCTTTATCTTGTGGAAGGTTTTCTTTGTGCATTCCTGTCTTAAGAATAGTTTCGTACTCTGGTTTTTTTATGTTTTCATCTGATTTAAGTTTTTCAGCTACTTTATCTATTAATTCTTCCGCAGGTATATCATAGACGGTTGTCATATCTTTATTACTCCAAATGGGTTTTTTATAATATATGAAATTTTGCGTAACGGTAATTATGCAAACCGTATTTAAGAGTAGTGGATATAAAACCAACTATAAAAAACCTTACCTTGTAACCATAAAAAAAGTTTTTTATTTTGTTATGTTTATAATTTTTTATTATGTTTCCTAATGTTTTTTATTCTTATCATAGATATAAAGTATGTTTTTTCCTTGTAGTTCTATTTGAATTTTTGTTTTTTTTTGCTCAATTTATTTTTTCTTAACTATTCTTTTTGATTTAGTGGTATTCTGGTAAATTTTTTGCAGTTATAACAGTAATATATCACTCTTCCACGATAAATTCTTATTCTACATGTTCTGTTTGGATAAAAATATGAATAACAATGTTTGCAGTATCGTCTTTTATATTTACGAGGCATTTTAACAAGGTATTTCATAGATATTTTCCTGGCGATTTCTACATATCTATCTGCCAGATGAATAGTATCTTGTTTTGCTTTTTTTTCTGCTAACTGGAACAATCTATCTATTCTCTGTTTTGCAATTTTTTTTTCTTCTGCTTTATTTCGTCTAGCCATATTTTTTATCAGATAATCCAAATTTTTTTTTATTTTGTAATTGTTTTTTAGTTTAAAAGTTGTCCTTTTGTTTGATATGTTGAATCTGTTTTATCTCTTTCAAATTTTTTTGTGAAATAACTCCAAGCGAGCAATCCTCAAACTTTAGTTTGGAGGAGGAAACGCATGGAAAGTATAGTATTTAAAACATCGTCAGATGTTTTTTCCCTTTAAGGAAAAGCCACGACATTTATGTCGTGGATGGGCGACTAATATCCTTTTAAATAGTTAAGTTTTTATTAATTTTTCAGAAACATTTATTTCTTTAGAAAAAACGATTTTATCTCCTTGTAAATTATTTAAATAATCGGTAACAAAAATAAATTACAAATTTTTTTAAAACGGAAAATTTATGCTGAATATAAAAAAAACCAGCTATATCATTAAACTTAAATATATAATACCTACTTTATAATATATATGAATAACAAACTGAGGTTTATTTTACTCGGAATTTTAATAATACTAATCTCATCATTTATCTACTTATCTCTATCAACAGGAGAAAATAATAACAAAGATGCTACACCCCCTGTTATTCACTCTTTAACTGGAAACACTACAGGTTCTCCTGGTAAAATCGTAAGGATAAACGCTAATTTTTCAGATAACATAAAGGTTACAGACGCAAATATATTTTTTAAACAAAGGAATTCTGGAAATTGGAAATCGGCCTCTATAATAAATGAAAGTTATGACATAGAACTTCCAGGAAATGCAGAAGAAGATTGGCATTATTATATCATGGTAAACGATAAAGCAGGAAACGGACCAGTAAGAAAACCTATGAAACAAAATTATACAATCACGGTAAAAGAAATAAAAAAAGAAATAATACATAATGTCTTCATAGAAGAAGGAACCTATACATCATGTCAATACTGTCCCCCTATTGAAAAAGATCTATATGAAATTTATAATTCAAAAGAATATAATTTAAACTATGTAACACTAGTTAGAGATAAAAACGAAGAAGCAGAAAATAGATTAAACAATCATTATAACATATATGGATTTCCTTCTTTATATATTGATGGAGGATATGAAATTATAGTCGGCGGATCTACTTCAAAAGAAACAATAGAAGAGAAAATTCAAAATGCAGAAAAAAGAACTATACCCGAGATATATCTCAATGTGACAGCTAAAGTAGAAAAAGAACAAAATGAAGTCCAAGTTTTTGCAGAACTAATAAATTATGAAAACTCAGCTTATAACGGTAATTTTAAACTATATCTCGTACAAAAAATATCAACCAGTGCTTTTAACAGTGAAGGTAACGCATATCATAACTACTTTATTGATTATCTTTATGATAAAAATATTGAAATACCGGCAGACGGTGAAAAAAATATATCAGTTAATTACGATGCCTCAGAATATGACATAGAAAATCTCAAAATTATTGGTGTCCTATTTGATTCCTCAAGCACTGAAAAACATTCAAATCCTGGAAATGAAGGAAATCCATTTGATGCATATTATGCAGATGCTTCGGATGATGCAGATATAGTAGAAAAAGCAAATTTACCACCTTCGTTGGGTATAAGCCATCCAAAATCTGGAAAATTCCATCTTTTCGGAAAAGATCTATTTAATACACCAAATCGTAGGACTGTACAGTTAGGTAGAACTACCATTGAAATTGAAGCTTCTGATGATTCAGGTTTGGAGAAGGTAGAACTTTATTTGAATGATGAGTTAGTAAAAGAATTTACTGAAAAACCTTATGAATGGAGATGGAAAAAACCAACTTGGACCCAGCTTACTTTCCGATATACTATAAAAGCTATTGCATATGACGATCAAGGAAAATCTTCTACTGCTACAACAGATGTATCCGCATTTATTTTACTATAAAAAAAACTTTTTTTTATTTCTTAATTAGAGGTAGAGTAAATTTTATAGTGGTTCCCTTTTTTTTACCGGGGCTTTCTATCCAGATTTTTCCGCCGTGTCTTTCAATAATCTTTTTACATATTGGTAGGCCTAATCCGCTGCTGTCGAAGTCATGTCTTGAATGATCTGCCTTGTAGAATTCATCAAAGGCATATTTAATCTGTTTTTTAGTCATACCTATTCCTTCGTCTGAAATTGAAATTTCTACATAATCTTCATTTTGTCTAGATGTTTTGATAGTTATCTTCCCTGATTTTTTATCGGTATATTTAACGGCGTTGTTGATCAAATTGTCGAATAGTTCAGTTAATTGTATTTTGTCAGCATTAACAGTTATATCTTGTCCAATTTTGGATTCTAATTCAATATTTTTCTTTTTACAGAGGAATTTATTTTTGTTTAGGATATTTTCTATTTCTTCTGAAAGATTTATTTTTTCAAAATTAAATTTTTCACCGGGTGCATTTAGTTGAGCTAGTTTTATTGTTTTATCAACTAGGTTTTTCATATGTTCAACGTTTCTGGTTAGTACGTTGAATAACTCTTTTGATTCAGGGTTTTTTTCTTTTTTTTCTAGTATAGGAAGTAGGTTGACTAGTGGTGTTAGAGGATTTTTTAGGTCGTGTCCGAGTTGATTTACGAAGCTATCTTTTTGCTTTAGAAGATTTTCAATTCTTTGGGTTCTCTTTTTTACTTTTTCTTCAAGTTTTGAGTTTAGATTTCTTAGTTCTTTTTGGGTTGATTTCAAGGTTTTTTCATCTTCTCTTTGTTTTATTACCATAGAGGATTGATTTACAACTGTCTCTATAGTGTCTTTATTAAATGATGTTTCTTCCAGCTCGATTATTACCACATTTCCAAATAGGGATTTTTCTTTTTTTAAGCCAATTGAGTATATGTTTTTGATACCGAGTACTTTTTCTAAAAGTAGACATTTAACCTTTGGAATTTTTTTGAAAAATAGTTGATATAATCCTCCCTCTACTCTTATTAGATTTCCGCTTAGAAGAACTTGTTTTTCTTTATCTGTTATTCCTTTTATTTCTTTATCTAAATTGTTTTTTTCTATGAAATGATTTACTTGTCCGTGTTTTTTTTCTTTTAAACCTAATATTGCCTGATTGTATAGAGTGTCTTTTTTCTTTAGCTCGTTTACTATTACTATTCCGTTGTCTACTAGGCCATATATTTTTTCGGCTATGAAAGAATAGATGTTTTTGTTTTTTGGTAACTCTAAAAGTTCGAGTGCTGATTTTGATAGATATTTGAGATTATTTAGGTGTTTTTTATTTTTTATTTCAGCGATTTTTTCTTTTGTGATATCTTCAAATACTCCTTCTAACCATCCTTTTTCTTTATAGTATCTGGCTGAATATTTACCCCAGAATATGGTTCCATCTTTGCGGTAAAATCGGGCTTCAAAATTTTTTATTTCATTGTTTTTTTCAACAATTTCAATCATTTCGTTTTTTTTATTTATATCTTTATATTTTGAGTGGAAATTTGTTTTTAGTAATTCTCTTCTTTTTTTGTATCCTAACATTTTAGCCATCTGGTCGTTGCATTCAAGAATTTCTCCTTTTTTGAAATCAATTCTGAATAGTCCTATCTGAGCGTTTGTAAATAGGTTTCTATAGGTTTTTTCGCTTTGCCTGATCTTTTTTTCAGCTTCTTTTCTCTCTGAGATGTCTCTAAATACTACCATGTCTGCAGGTTTTCCTTGGTAGGTGATTTGTTCTGCGTTTACTTCGAAGAGGATTTTTTTTCCGTCTTTCGTCAATGCTTCTACTTCGTAAGGTTTTACGTCTATCCCACTCATTCTTTTTAGTAGGTTTTTTATGCATATGGCTTTGCTTTTTTTGGTTAAAAGTTTTGTATTTAGAAAGTTTTTTCCTATAATGTCTTCTTTTTTATATCCGGTATATTCTTTTACTCTATCTGTTAATTCTAAAAATTTTCCTTTTTTGTCTAAAATCATTACTGGATCTACTACTGTGTTAAACAATGTTTTAAAATGATCTCTGGATTCTTCTAATGCTTTTTCTGTTTGTTTTCTTCTTGTTATATCTCTTGCTATCCCAAAAATTAAGTTTTTATTATTTACTTCGATGGGAATTGCTTTTATTTCAACGGTTGCTTTTTCATTATTTTTTCTAAGTAACGTGACTTCGCTTGGATGCTTTGTTTTACCTTTTCTTATCTGATCTAATGTTTTCAAAACTTTTTTTGTCTCTGATTGTGGTATAATATTTAGTTTTTTGATGTTTTTTCCTATTAGTTGCTTTTTGGAATAACCCAGTAATTTTTCTGATGTCTTGTTGACATCTATAAATTTTCCATGGTTATCTATTATAAAATATGGGTCTGGTGCGTTTTCAAAAAGTATTTCAAATTTTTTTTCGGATTTTTCAAATAAAGGTGTTTGTGTGTCTGTTTTTATTTTTTTATCTTTTTTGATTTTCCCTTTTTTTTCTAGCTGTTTTAGTTCCTGTACTATCGGTGGGTGTTCGTCCATTTAATTTCTACACCTATCTCCCTCAAGCTTTTTTTTCTAAATGAGTTATCTTTTTTCCCATCCTATCCTTTGGTAAGGCATGAATTAATTGTAATATAAATCTTGTTAATTTTTTTTATTCGAATAATTTTCTACTGTTCATTGTTGCTACCGTGTTTCTTGCTAGTGTTGTAAAAAAAGGATATATTCCAAGTTTGATGTTTTTAGATATTCTTTTGGCGGTATTAAATGGTGAATAAAAATTTTGATACATTTTTCTGACCCCGTTGTTTAATTGCTCGGGTGTCATGTTTTTTGGTTTGAATACAGTGTTTTTGAGGTTGTATTCTTCCCATTTTTTTGTTAAGATTCTGTTTTCTTTGTCTAGTTTTTCATATGTTTTTGTTCCTGGGAAAGGTGTTAGTATGCAGAAGTCTGCTACATCTATCTGTATTTTTTTTATAAATTCTAGGGTTTTTTTGAAGATTTGTTGATTGTCGTGGTCAAATCCAAATATAAAATCGCCGATTGTAACTATTCTATTTCTATGAAGGTTTTTAACTGCTTTATGATAAAGTTTTGTTTTATTTGTCTTTTTTTCTATATTTTTGATATTTTTTTGTAATATTGATTCAAATCCTACAAGCCATGCTAGACATCCAGCTTTTTTAGAGAGTTTTACAAATTCTTTATCTTCTGCTAAAACGTTTATATTTCCATTGCATAAAAATTTTTTATTTAATTTTTTCAGACCTGTAAATAGTTTTTTTGTATATGATGGATCTACTGTTAAGGTGTCATCATAGAACATTATTATCTTTTGTGGTAGTTTTTTGATTTCTGATATTACTTCTTCGACTGGTCTTTTATAATAATTTGAGTTGTTTGTATTATTTGATGGACAGAAATGGCATTGATAGGGACATCCTCTCGTCGCCTGTACAGCTCCTATCATATTAAAACCAGGTAGTTGAACATTGGTTGGAGGGATTTTCACATTGGATTCTTCGTAAGAGATTGGCGGATAGAACTTTTGTATTTTTCCTTTTTTATAGTCTTTTAGTATTTGTAGCCATGTTGGTTCTATGTTGCCTAATATTATACTATCCGCATGTTTTTTAGCTTCGTTTGGGATGCCGGAAGCATGTAATCCGCTTAGAACGACTTTTGTATCTTTTTTCCTATATTTGTCAGCAATTGCGTATGCTCGAGGTGTAGTTGAAGTTGTATAATTGATATGTACTATGTCATATTTTTTGTTAAAATCAATTTTTTTATATCTTTCATTTATTAAATCTACTTGGTGTTTTTCTGGGGTTATCGCGGCGATTTGTCTGGCTTGAAGGGTGGGTAGTATTGAAAATGAGGTAAGTAATGTTTTGTCAAAGAATCCGTAGCTGCCTTTATTCATATAGACGTTTTCTACAATAAGTAACTTCATAGTCTGATACTTTCTAATAAGAAAGGTATTATTTAAGCAATGTTTAAAAGAATTAATTTAAATACCTTTCTCTATGTGTGCTAAGTATGAATTCTTTCTATAACCCTTTGTTTGTTTCAAAAGTTATTAAGAGTTATCTTTTCGATATTAATCGTCTTAAAAGGGTTAATGATGCTAGATTGAGGAGATATCAGGATAGACAGTTTAAAAAAATGGTTGAATTTGCCTATACGGTTCCTCTTTATCGTGATAAATTTTCTGAAAAGGGTTTAAAACCTAATGAGGTTAAGGGTTTAAAAGATATTGATAAACTTCCTTTTCTTGATAAAAAAGATTTTAAGAAATATTATCCTGACGGCCTTATTTCAAACAAGGTTAATAGAGATAATTTAATTGAAGTTTCTACTTCAGGTACTACCGGTAAATCACTTTCGATTTTTGTTTCTCTTTTTGATATCGTTAAAGGTTTATTTGGATATATAAGAAAACTTAGGGAATATAATATTAATTGGAGGAAACATAGATTAAGTATTATAGGTGATTTTGCTCCACATACTGTAGAGACAGGTTACATTAATAAGGGTCTTGAAACTGATCGTAATTTTCGTTTTTTATTTAAAAATATACAATGGCTTGATACTAATGATGACCCTGAAAAAGTTATTGAGAAATTAAATGACTTTGACCCATATTTTATTGGTGGTTATACGGGTATGCTTGGTCATCTTGCTTTACTTAAGACTAAGGGAATGGGGAGGAATGTATCTCCTCATGTTATTGCCTCTACAGGTGCTCCTCTTGATAGATATTTGAAAAAATTTATACAAGATGCTTTTAACTCAGAGATTTTCGAATCTTATGGATCTACAGAAACTGGACCTATTGCTTTTCATTGCAGGAATAATTCATATCATGTTCTTTCTGACTATGTTTTTTTAGAATATTTTGATGAAGATAAACCAGTAAAACCAGGTGATGCTGGAGAGATTGTTGTTACTAAACTTTATGGTAATGGTACACCGATTTTAAGATATACGGCTATGAAGGATATTGTTCAGCCTTCTCAGAAAAATTGTGGTTGTAATCTTTCAGGTGATTTGATTGATAAAATCTATGGTAGAAAGGATCTGGGTATATATCTGCCAGATGGAAAAATGTTGCTTCCGAGTAGTTGGGGTAGGGTTTATAGTAAAGTGCTGTATGATTTGAAAACTAATAGACTGCGAGATACTCAGATAATCCAGCATAGTTTGGATGAAATTGAGATAAAAGTAAAAATAAAACATGATTCAAGGGAAACAAGTGATTTATCGGAAAAAATTATTGGTGCTATTAAATCTGAATTTATTGGTTTAGTTGGCTCTGATGTTAATGTTACTGTAAAAGAAGTTGATGAAATTAAACGTAAAAAAGATGAGGCAAGAGTTAACTCTCATGTGGAAAAAAAGGATTTTAGGGTAAAAAAGTATCTTTAATACTTCTAGTAAATCAGTTTCTTTTTAAATTTAAAGTTAGTCTTTTTTAAAAAAAAGTTTTTTGACCAAAAGTCTTTTTAATGAGTAGCTGCTATATATTTTTAACAAGTGTTAATAAAATATAGAAAAGGAGGTCGTAAACATTAAAGTAGTTCTTTGTACCGACGGTACGTGTATACCACCAAAATGTCCTGTGGTTGATGTACAAGATGATAAAGTAGTTATAGGTGAAAAAGAAAATATTTGTACCTTAACAAAGGATCAATTTGAAATCCTAAAAGATAAAATTAAAAAAGGAGAAATATAAAAAATCAGTATTTCTCTCTAAATATTTTTTTCTTATAAATTCATTTTTATTTATATTGTGTTAATTTGTCTTTTAACATTTCTTTAGGTAACGCACCAACTATCTTATCAATTAACTTTCCATTTTTAAAAACTAACAGAGTTGGAATACTCATAACCCCAAATTTTTGAGCTGTTTTTTTGTTGTGGTCAACATTTAATTTACCAAAAACTACCTCTCCTGACATTTCTTTAGCTAATTGATCTATAATTGGTGATACCTTTTTGCATGGTCCACACCATGGAGCCCAGCAGTCTATCACAAGAAAGTTATGTTTGTTAATTAGATTTTGTATATTCTTATCGCTGATCTCTAATGGTTGGTTAATTTTCTTTTGTTTATCATTGATGTCTTTGGTGTTTTTTTGTAGATATTTCTTTTTTAGTTCATCTAATTTTTTTTTCTTGATTTTTTCTAATTCTTCGTCCATATTTATCATCAAAAATATGACATGGGTTATTTAACGTTTGTGCTAAAAATTTACACAATCGATATTAAGAAAAAGAATCGTTTTTTTAGTAGTTCTCATTAAGCCATTTCTTAATCCTTAAAAAACCCACAATTTTATCTCCATCATCCCAAAGAATCGGTGCGGTACGACCAAGATCTTCTAATACATCGTATTCTTCGGCTTCTTTTTTTTGTTCTTCACTCCAACTATCGAAATCATGTGGATATGTAACCATTTTTATCTCATTTAAATCCGACAATAGCTTCTTGGTTTTATGACATTTAACACATTTTTCCAAAGAGAACAATATTTTCTTTTCACTCAAATATAACTTTTCCCCTTCTAAATTTAAGATTTTTTTATATGGGCCAGACCGGGATTGAACCGGTGATCTCCGCGTTGTAAGCGCGACGTCATAACCCCTAGACCACTGGCCCGCTTTTTGACTACCAAAATCTTATTGGTTTCTAAATTTTTTTTGTTTTTGTTGTTTTTGGAAATAGTACATCTAAAACTTCTTTATATGTTTTAAGGTTGATTTTTTTGTCTAATTTTACTGGTCTATAGCAAATTAGAAGTAATAGATTTTGAATTTAATATTTTTTATTAAATTTTCTATTTTTTTAGTTTTTAACCTCCATTTTTTTGATAGTTTAAACCAGGTATTTTTACTTATTATCT
>JAZKSQ010000179.1:0-3406 GCA_036625995.1 Thermoplasmatota archaeon
CTGCCTTTTTTTTCGACAGATTCAACTTCAAATACCTCTGGGCTTTCATCTTCGCATCCTCCGCATTCAATACAACCATCTTGATTTATTTTGACTTTCATAAATCTATTTCATCTCCTAACAAATTTTTTTTAAAATATTTTATTTTTATATATAGGCTAAAACTCCTAGGATTCCATGGATAAAGCCTAATATTATCGCTAAATATGCTAACCAGAAATGCCATTTAATAGAAATCTTAATTTTTCCCTGTCGTTTTAATAGTGCCAAAACTGCTGTTAATACAAAAATAAATAATGTAATCACACCAAGATATACAATGAAAGGAACTCCTAATATGCTATAAAAAGCAACATTTTGAATCGAAAAATAAGAATCACTTTGAGAGGGTTCACCGTTAGGGGATACTGTCAACTTTTTAGTAAGTGAGCCACCTAGATTACAATCTGTATATACTTCGATAACGTCTCCTTTTGTAGCGTTTATTTCATAAGAGTATGTAAAACTAGATTTAGTGGGTTGATTTGAATAATTATTGGATTTAAGTAGTTCCCCATTTTTACTAATGTGGATCTCGTAAATGTAATGTGTTTCTGGATCGGAGACCTGATGGTATATGGTAACATTAAGCAAATTATCATCAGAATTATAGCTGAGATTCATATTTGATGCAGGATGGGCAGTTGTATCTAAAGGATAAACTAAACTCATTAAAACTAAGATTGTTATGCATATCAACAACACATTTGTAAATTTCATTTCTTTATTATTTTTCATATCTCATCACTTAATTTTGTATTTTAACTACTATCTTGTTTAATAATTATCTGCTATCTTCTATTTTGATAACACATATATTTGTTTCTGACAAGTTTTTAATTATAATTTTTTTTTATTATCTTTTTTTAATTAGTTCTTTGATTTTTTTTCTACGACTTTTTTTATCTAACTTATTTTCTACAGGATTCCAATCAGCAAATAATTCTTTATGATAAGTTGGTCTATCCATCTTATAAAATACGCCTATAGGTAATTTTTTTTCTTTTTGCTTAGCAAGTTTAACAGCATCCTCATAATTTTTTGGTCTTTTTTTAATAATTTCAGTTAGTTCATTATATTCCTCGTAGGTATCATGAAAAACCACACTAGGTTGAAGTACATCTATAAAAGAAAAACCTTCATGAAGAACACCTTCTACAATCAGATCAGAAAGATGTTCGAGTTCTCCAGCATAACCTCTTGCCACAAAACTTGCACCTGCCTCCAACATAAGACTTAGAGGATTCAATGGCTTTTCAACATTTCCTTCAGGTGTAGATGGACCTTTGAAACCTTTATAACTAGTAGGTGAAAACTGACCTGTTGTAAGAGCATAGGTTCCATTATTATGAACAACCACAGTGACATCTATGTTTCTTTTCGCTGCAAAAATCATATGGCTTATTCCTTCACCATAAGCATCACCATCCCCTGCAAAAGTTAAAATTTTCAAATCAGGATTTCCGATTTTCATTCCTTGACCTGTAGCCATCGAACGACCGTGGATCGAATATAATCCATTTAATGAAACATAATCAATAATTTTTCCATGGCATCCAATTCCACTTGTAACGGCTATATTTTTTCTTTTTACTCCTTTTTCATCTAGTTTTTCAACAGATTTTTTCAAGGCATTAAGTATTCCAAAATTACCACATCCTGGACACCATGTTATTTCTGCTGTTGTAGAAATATTATTCTTGCTCAATCTATAACGCCTCCCGTATTTTTCTAGACAATTTTATGGGATCAAAAGGTCTACCATCATATTTGTTGATAGATCCTTTAAAAGTAATACCGGCTTTTTCTCCGAGGAGAGACTCTAGCTGACCAGTACTATTCTGCTCAACAACTATACCAGGTGGTTTATCTTCGTATTTTTTAAGCTCCCAAACTGGGAATGGATTAAGATAGACTATTTGTACAACAGTGGCATCAATACCACCATAATCTAAAGCCTCTAAAACACTCATGGTTGTAGAACCAAAAGTAAAAATCAAAGGTCCTTTGTCACCAAAGACATTGACAGTTTGAAGATCTTTCATATACTCAAGAAGACTAGAAAGTTTTTTTCTTCTTTTATCATGCATTTTTGTTACAATCTTTGGATCTTCCGTGGTAAAACCTTTTTCATCATGTTCATAACTGTTCCATTTGATCAAAGCATCAGAGGGCGGAAACAATAGAGGTGAAATACCACTATCGGTATCGCGATAACGGATGTATTCACCAGATTTTTGAGTTACAGGTTCAGCCCATTTTGTATTATCGGGGTTAATGGTGACACTCATGCTACTTTCAAGAAGATGTTTTTCACTCAGCAAAACTCCCGGAGTCTGAAGACGCCATATTAGATCCATCAACTCAGAAGTAAGATAAAATGCTTCCTCAAAACTTCCTGGTGATGCAACAATACGTGGAAACTCACCTTGACCTGGGTTAAGAGCCATAAAAAGATCTGCTTGTTCTGTATAAGTTGGGACACCAGTGGATGGGCCTGGTCTTTGACCTAAGACAAACAAAACGGGAGCTTCGCACATACCGGCCAAAGAAAAAGCTTCCTGCATTAAACAAAAACCTCCGCCACTAGTACCTACCATAGTTCTAGCACCAGTAAAAGTTGAGCCAATAGCCATGTTTGCAACAGCTATCTCATTTTCAGCATGAACTGCTACAAGATTTAAATTATTTTGATTTTTAGCTAAAAAATGAAGTAAATTAGATGCAGGAGTCATAGGATAAGCAAAATATACATCCAGTCCTGCAGATGCTGCACCCAATCCAATAAGTTCATTTCCATCAAAAATACTATTTTTTGATTCGCTTTTTTTTAAATCAAATTTTTCATTAATTTTTTCGTTAGCAACTTCAAAAATATCTGACGCAAATTTAAGGTTATCATCAACACTTTTAGGATATTCCTTCTTAATGATATCATTTAATTTATCTTTTTTTAAACCAACTGCGGCAGCAAGAACCGCTATACCAGATACGCCCTTAATCAAATCAGGTTTTTCAAAATTCTTAGCTTTACTACTAATATTAATACCAATTCCTTTAACACTGCTATTTTTTACTTCATCGGAATTATAAATAAGAATCCCCTTATCTGCAAGATCATTTTTATGAATATCATAACTTTTTTTATCTACGCATACTACAATATCTGCTTTCATATAATGAGAATAAATCTTGGAAGTTGAACTGCTGACAACAGAAAAATTATGTCCACCACGTATGAGACTTGGATAGTCATTAATCTGAAAAACTCTTCTACCAAGGTTATTGAAAAAGTTAGCTGCAGCAACACCAGCTTTTTTAATTCCTTGTCCTGCTTTTCCACCTATCATAACTGTAAAAACATTTT
>JAZKSQ010000180.1:0-3366 GCA_036625995.1 Thermoplasmatota archaeon
TAAAGATGTTTTTGTTCCAACTTTTCTTATCTGTATATTGAATTGTTTCTTCTATGTTTGTAATTTTTTCATTTACTTCTCCCGATATAATCGCCGTTAATCCAGTAGTTACCATTATTATAAATACAAAAAAACTAATTATTCTCTTCAATTTTTTCTGCATATTTTTCCCCTCGAATAAAATCATGCGCTATACTTTAATAAACATCCTTAAACACATTTAAAAGTTACGATAAGAATAAGCATATTTATATTTTATTTGGTGGAATATTAATATGATTTATTTTTTTTTTATCGTTATTTTTGAAAAAATAATGATTTTTAACGTTGAAAACATGAATATAATGTTTATATATTTTTTAGAGAATCTTTAAATGGTTAATGGTTATTTTTAATGATATTGGAGGAAGTTTCACTATAGAAATGAAGGTCAGATGAAGAAAAAAATAGTAGAATAAAGGGAGGAGTCTTATGTTAAAAATTAGGGCTGTCCGGGGAAGATTCTATTAGGATAAAAAAAGAGTGGAGAATGCATTCAAATGGTTGTTGATGTAAAGGGATGAGGAGAGTGCTGATAGATGGTTGGTTGAAGAAGTGTTTGGTGGAAGTGAACCGTAAGGAAAACTGAAAATGTTTTACCTTGTAAATCTGTTCAGAGAGCAGGTCTTGAAAAAAGGATATAAAAATAGAACGGGGAAAAATGTCTAATTATTTTATGAAAAAACTATTTTTTTGAAAACAATTAAAAAAAAAGAGAGAGAAGGCAGACGGTTTAACTTTTTAGCTGACAGTTTTTACATGAAATCCTATGACCAGTTTGCAAAAAAAAATTGGGTTAACTGACAACGTTTTGCAGGGTTTGCATCGGAGCTGGAAATTTTTTTTAGCTTGATTGAGTTAGGGATTATTTTTACGTCAGATGGAAGGCAGATAGTGTTAGGTTTTTTTCTTCTATTGCAAGGCTTGGTTTTATGTATGATGGGTGGATTGCAATGATGCAGCTGACAGGTTTCGCATGCAAAGGACGGCCTGTTGGCTGACAGATTTTGCGTGCAATGCATAGCTGATAGGTTTTGCAGAAAGCAGGGTTACAGTAATTAATGCTATAGATAATTAAAATTATACAAAATGAATATTGCCCTACAGAAAAATGTACAAATCACAACATTATTCTTTCTGTTTCAACCATTTCATAAACGGTTTAAAAATAACTTTGATGCCATCTACAATCTCTGTTTTTTCATCATTTTCAGTAATAATTAAACCATCGTCGACATCAAGTTCTTTTGCACAAGCAACCATGCCACTGATCTCGCGTTTCAGGGTATCTTCCTGATCCAGCTTACTCGACACCTGAATAACTTTTTTAATATTAGACCCCTGTCTTACAACAAAATCAGTTTCCATCCCCTCTTTGTTTTTCCAATAACATATCTCCTGCTGCCCCGTCAACTGTCGTTTCAACTCTAAAAACACTATATTTTCAAACACTCGGCCTTTATCTTCAAGGCCTTGGATGCCGTAAAAAAAACCAGTATCACCCACATAAGACTTCCTAGGATATTGAGCTCTGTCCTTAATGCTATAAGAAAAAATAGGTATAAAAAAGAAAAGATATGCTGACTGCATATATTTTTCTAAATTCAAAAGTTTTTCTTTACCTATTTTAAACCCCATTGATTTAAAAAAATTCAAACATTTCGAAGCTGAAAAATAAGGGCTTTGGAGGACATACCGAGCAAATGTTTCAACCACAGAGATATCCATATGTGACATTTCAGCTACATCCAAAGCGATGATGTCATTAAAATAGGCGTTAAGAATCCGTATTTTATCAGTGTTATTTTCAGTTAAAGCAACCTCTGGAAAGCCGCCATACTTTTGAAATTTTTTAAATGCTTTCTGTCGTTTTCCAATGCCTGCAGTCGTCGGCTGAATTTTAATATTTTGAAAATCAAGATATTCTCTAAAAGATAAAGGATACAGTTCATATGAAACAATACGTCCTCGTAAAGGTTTACTAGGCTGAGAAAGAGATTTCCTTGATGAACTGACGATGATATGAACTTTTCCTTTCAACAGTTCATGTGTCCTAGCAAGCCATCCTTCCCATCCCTGTATAGAGGTGATTTCATCAAGTAGAAGATATCCTTCGTCTCCAAACCATTTAATAATGTTTTCAAAAACATTTCCTTGGTTTTTAAGACGGTTGTCCTCCATGTTGATATAGGCGACATTTTCCTTCCTGTTGGCAAGTTGTTGCGTTAAAAGCATTAGAAGACTAGTTTTCCCTGATCTTCTTATCCCTGTGATGGCGGGAATTTTTATTTTTGAGTTTCTGATAATTGAAGAAAAATCAATGTCCCGCGGATGAAGTTTCTGTTGTTTTGCATAAATATTCCATTCTTCAAAAACCGAAAACAGATCCATATATCGTTTTATGGTAAAACGATTTATAAGTTTTTTTGTTTTTTTATAAAACAATTATCGTAGAAGGTTTTGTTGTTTTTTGTTAGGGTTTGTAATTTTTATTATATTTAAAGATTGGAATTAAGTTTAAAGTGATGCCCTGTTTTTGATAATGAAAATGTGGGTGGTGGATGTGTTTGCTATGGGGGTTTGCTGTTTTTTTTTTTGTTTTTTTTTCTCCCGTTAGGTTGGTACAGGCGGCTGCTATGGTTGATATATGAAAGATGGTTAGCTGACAGTTTTTGCACGTAATCTATCTTGACAGGTTTTGCATAAAAACTGTGTGGATGTGATGGTTTTTGCATGCAGAACCATATTCGGTAAAACTAGGTTGGTGGTGTCGATGGATATGAAGGATGGTTTTGTGGTGGGTGTAGACATAGTTTTTCTTCTGTTGGAACCAGGGATGGTTTTGCAGAGTGGGATGTAGCGTGTTTTGCATATAAAAAACGGGGTTGTAGCTGATGGTTTTTGCAGTGCCGGTAGCTGGGGTTTGGTTTTTTTTTGGTTTGGTGGAATGTTTTTGGAGGAAACCAGGGGTTTTTTTAAGCTCTTATTTTATTTTTATAAAGTATTTGTTATGATATTGAACAGTTGTTACCGGTTTTTTTTAAATTTTGTTTTATAGTTTTTAAATTGATAGAACGAGTAGCCAATAGGGATATTAGATTTATTTGTTCTTTTGTTGATTTTAATTTTATCGTATTTATCTTTGGTTATTAGATAGAGTTTGTATTTTTTCTGGTAGAAGTGTTAGATTTTTTGCATCTTTGAGGTTAATGTTTTAGTTACTACATTGTTTTTTTATTTTTTTTATTGTTATTACTG
This sequence comes from Thermoplasmatota archaeon, assembly GCA_036625995.1. Lineage (GTDB taxonomy): Archaea > Thermoplasmatota > E2 > DHVEG-1 > DHVEG-1 > JAZKSG01. The sequence continues at coordinate 3,298 of JAZKSQ010000180.1, forward strand.
CAATTTTTTGTTTTTTTTATGGGGGAGTAGTTCTTTTTTATATTATAAAGACTATTATTTGGCTTGGTA
>JAZKSQ010000181.1:0-3359 GCA_036625995.1 Thermoplasmatota archaeon
TAACCGATTTTGATAAAAGAACAGGGAATATCTCACTATTGTTTTTAAAATATATTTCAAAGTTTTTAGCTTTCTTGGTGTTTAAAATACCTGATAGAGAGTTGTTTTTTTCTGGGATGTATAAGAAATCGTTGATGTTTTTTCCAACAAAATTTTTTTTATCTAACTTTTGTTCTGTATTTGTAACCTTTATTTTGCCTTTGATGTCGGTAAGGAAAAGAATATCTGGGATAGCAGACATGATTTCATATGAGGCTGTAGATGGTTTTATTTTAAAAAGTTCATATTTATAGATTCCTATTCCTATAAAGTTTAAGCCGAGCAAATAGCCGTGGATAGTAAGCTTCGGAACAACTGGGCCGAACCATGGGATAATCATTTCAGTAAATATAGAAAAAATAGATGGCATTAACAAAGAAACAAAGATTATAGTTGACTGTTTTCTAGTTTTAGTATCACTACTAGAAAGAGTTTTATATCCAGTTAAAATCAAAGCGGTTATGGTGACTAATAGAATCCATACAATTGAGGAGATATAAAAAAAGTTCATTCCAGGTACATCTGTTGTCCAACCCCAAGATCCTGAGGTAACTATAGTCAAAGTATCTGTAGATAATTCGAGAAATGAAAATAAAAAAGCCGGTCCATATAAAAATAAATATCTGGTTTTATTTTTAAAAAAACTTTTACCTTTGGTATATATAATAGCGAAATGAAGAAACGCGGAAATAGCGAGAGGCCATAAAAAACCTATTTTCTGCCAGATATAAGCCTGTTGGAAAGTATCTGCAGTCCGGAGGCCGAAACCGCTAACTGCCCAATAAACGCCTAATAGGGTAAATAGAAAAAAAACTCTGTTGATAGAAGTTGATTTGTCTCGAAAAAAAATTGCTAGACCCATAGCTAGGGAGATAAAACCTGCGAAAAGAAAAGACCAGACAAATAACAGGTTCATACTTTCCATCTCCTCAGCATATATGTATCGTAATCTATGTTCAACTATAAAAAACAAACGAAAAAAAGCCGGTGTGTTTCAGAAAGAGAAAATTTTTTTTTGAGGTTTAGTTGGTATCTAAAATTGATATTCATAAGGTGTGAAAATCTTGTTGTCTATACTAATATTTGATTGTTTTTTTTTTGAGTCATATTTCGACTGTATTCTGAAGTATTTTTTATAAAACCTTAAATTATTTATTTTTTTATTTTTATTGATAAGTATATTTTTTTTATAGTTTTTATTGGGTTTTTATTTTTATAAAATATGTGTTATGATATTGAACGTTTGTTATCGGTTTTTTTTTTAGCTTTTCAGTTTTTTTTGACATTGTATTCGGGTATTTGTTAAAAAAATGTTGTGTGGTGATAAATGTTAATAATTTGGTTCTATGAATTGGTTTGATTGCCGATTTCTTGGTTCATCTGGTTGAGTATTTCTCCTAGTTGTTCAATTTTTTCAGCGTATCCTGAGAAATCTCCTTGTTTTAACATTTGTCGTGCTGTTTCATAGTTGTTTAAAGCCTTAGTTAACAGTTCTTGAAGGTCTCCTGTAATAGGTGGTTCTTCTGGCTGATCTGGTATGGTTTCGTTTGTTTTTTCGGTGAATATCGCTCTTAGTGATTCATTTAGTGTTTCTCTCATCGCTAGCTTTTCTCCATACGCGACGATGACTCTTTTTAGCTGTGGTATGGAGCTTCCGCCTGATGCCTTTAGATAAACTGGTTCTACGTATAGTAGTGATTTTTCTACTGGTATTACTAGTAGGTTTCCGCGGATTACTCTTGAGCCGGATTGGCTCCATAGTGTCATCTGTTGGGAGATTTCTGGGTCTTGGTCTATTCTGGATTCTATCTGTGTGGGCCCATATATTAGTTCTTGTTTGGAGAATTGGTATATGACTTTTTCTCCGTAGTTGTTTGGTTCTGATTTTGTGCCCATCCATCCTATCATGTTATCTTTTCCTTCGGGTGTAAAAGGTGTCATCATGACAAAATTCGACTGTGTGTTGGTTCCGGGTAGATCGATTAATACATAGTATGGTTCCATCTTGATTTTGTTGCCGGAATAGAGTTCGTTGGGTATTTTCCATTGATCTTCTTTGTTGTAGAATACACGTGTGTCTGTCATGTGGTAGGTGGAATATACTTCAGCTTGTATTTTGAAAAGATCTTCTGGATATCGTATATGTTTTTTTAGGTCTGATGGCATCTCTGAGAAATCTTTGAATAAAGTTGGGAAGATTTGTTGATATGTTTTGATTAATGGTTCCTTGTTGATTATGTAGAAGTTGACTTTTCCGGTGTATGCGTTGACTGTTGCTTTGACTGAGTTTCGGATATAGTTGGTGCCGTTTAGTCCATATTGTTCTGAATATGGATACCTGTTGGTGGTGGTATAGGCGTCGATAACCCAGTATAGGCTTCCGTTTGATGTGACCATGTATGGGTCGGAGTCATATGTGAGGAATGGTGCTATTTCTTTGACTCGTTGTTTGATGTTGCGGTGTAGCATGATTTTACTGTCTGATGTGATGGATCCTGATAGAATGATTTGAAATGAGCCGAAACGCAGGGAATATGCTAGTCTTGACATTCCGGATAGAGATACTCCTCCTGATCCGTTGTAGGTTGTATAGACGTTTTCTCCGCCTTGTGGGTAGTCGAATTCTTCTGTTTTGGTGTTTACTACGACGAAATTGTTTGTTTTTTCTCCATAGTATATTTCTGGTTGGTTTATTTTTATGTCTACTTTTGTTTTTGGTGGTATGTCTTTAATCCATAGTTCTGGAAAGCCTTCCTGTGTGATTTGGTTGACTGGGCTCATAGCTAGGCCTATGCCATGTGTAAAGACTAGATGTTGGTTGACCCATGTTTTTGCTTTTTCTGATAAATCCTGTTGGTTTAGTTCTCGTGGTGAAAGCATTACTTGACGGTATCTTTCGGTTCCATTTTCTGTGATATGGTATCGGTCGACGTCTACGTCGTTGAAGTGGTAATAGCTTCTGATTAGTTGTAGTTGTGAGTAGGTGTCTTTTAGGGCGCGGTAGTCCCATAGTCGGATGTTGTTTAGTGTTACATTGTTTTTTGTTAGTTGTTGGTAGCTCATGTTGTAGTGGGGTTGGAATGGTATTTCTTGTATTTGTTTGAGGTTGAATGCTTGTAAGGTATGGTTGATGTTTCGGGCTATGTATGGTTGTTCTGTGTTGTATTCGTCGGGTTCTACTTGGAATTGTTGTACTGCGACTCCGGCGATGTTTCCGATTAATATGATGAATATGAGAAAGCCTAGGGCGTATATTGGATATTTGGGTTTTTTTATCTGGTTTTGTATGAGGAAGAGTATTCCGACTATTGCTGTTATGA
>JAZKSQ010000182.1:0-3352 GCA_036625995.1 Thermoplasmatota archaeon
TTTCGCACATCCCATCCTTAAAAAAAGAAAAATGACTTATCCCTTAATTATCTATTTCGGGATGAAGCCTCGTTTTCCATATCTTTTAAATACAACCTCCCTATTCCCTTAGTTTTAATGGCACTTTGGCAAGGAAGATCAAAAAGGACAAAAACTGGACGGAAAATCCGTAAATCACGCGGTAAAAGAAAATTTGAGATAGGTCGAGAAGTTCTCCCTGCAACCATTGGAGAAAGAAAGATTAAAAAGGTAAGAACCAGAGGAAACAACCAGAAAATACGGGCTAAAAAAATAGATACAGCATATGTTGTAGACAAAGAAAAAAACAAAACCTCCAAAGCTAAAATAAAATCGGTTTTAGAAAACCCGGCTAACATACACTATGTAAGGAGAAATATAATCACCAAAGGCGCTATAATAGAAACAGATAAAGGCAAAGCAAGAGTAACCTCTAGACCCGGTCAATCAGGTACGGTAAACGCTATATTAATATCTGAATAAAAAAAATTTTTTAATTGTCAAGTACAATAAAATCGAGGAAATATATTTCAATGGTATCTAAAGGGATAAATAAATACGTAGTATGGCCTATCTATTTTGAAAAATCTGTATCCAGAAAACAGGGCAGAAAAGTACCTAGAAATTATGCTGTCGAAAAACCTTCCTTAGAAGACATATATAAAATATCTAAAAAAATGGGTTTAAAACCGGTAAAAGAAGAAGAGGCCAGCTATCCTTCTAGACCACGAAGTAAAAAAGGAAGAGTTCTAATAGACAAAAAAGACTCTAAATCAAATCTTTTAAAAAAAATTTCAAAACAACTACAATAATTAAAAAGTATGCAATATCAGTATTTTTTATTTATCATCTTTTTTTAAGGTAAAAAAGAAAGTTGTTCCTTTTCCTTTTCCCTTACTGTTAGCCCAGATTTTTCCACCATGTTTTTTTACAATACGTTTACATATTGGTAGACCTAGTCCGCTGCTGTCGAAATCGTGACGAGCTGAATCTGCCTTATAAAATTCATCAAAAATATGGACTAATTGCTCTTCATCCATACCTATACCATCATCAGATACGGAAACCTTAACGAAGTCACCTTTATCCTCAGCATCAAGTTCAATGTTTCCACCATCTGGAGTATATTTAACAGAATTTGTTAAAATGTTTTTAAATAATTCATTTAAACGTAGCTCATCAGCATAAACAGTTAAATTTTTGTCTATATTATTTTTTATATTTATATTATTCTCTTCAAAAATCATTTTGTTTGAATTTATAGCTTTTTTTGATTCATCAAACAGGTTTATATATTCTAAATCAAACTTTGTTGTAGGTGAATTCAAACGAGCTAATTTTAAAGTCTTAAAAACAAGTGCTTTCATATACTCTACGTTTTCAGTGACCACATCCAAGATTTCCAAACTTTTAGGGTCATCAATCCTCTCTTTAACCACGGGTATTAAAGCACTAAGAGGTGTCATAGGATTTTTAAGATCATGTCCAAGCATATGGATAAAGTCGTCTTTTTGTTTTAAAAGTTTTTTAACTTCAGCTGTTCTCTCCGCCACCTTTTTTTCAAGGTTTTTATTCAAAGATTCAATTTCCTTTTTTGATAAACGTAAATCTTCCATCATACTTAGCATCGCTAACTCGTTATCCTCTAGTTTTTTAACATATTGCCTTATTTTACGATCTCTTTTTTTAATATCAGTTATATCTTTACAGATAAATAAAGTCCCGATAATAGATCCTGAATCGTCTTTAATCGGAGATTTTGACACATATACCGGTATCTTACGTCCATTCTTCGATATTAAAATATTTTGTTTTCCAGATAAACCATTATACTTATTTATACCATCGTTCCTCCATCCCTTATTTATCCTCTTTTGTATTTTAAATAAACTTTCTGTTGATCTACCAATTAACTCATCCTTGGAATATTTTAGATTTTCCATTGTAGATCTATTCACTTCTTGAATTCTTCCCTCCGTGTCCACTAACATAAGCATATCAGGCATCTCAGATATTATTTTTTCAGCCGCAAACTTAGTTTTTATTTCAAAAAGATCATATCTAACTATAGGAAAAGAAATCAAGATTAAACCAATTGAATATCCAACAAAAGTAAGGTTAGGGATATTACTCTCCAAAAACGAAGGTAACATTATCTCAGTTGAAATCGAGAATAAAATCGGCATAAAAAGACCCATTATTACATAACTAACCTGCTTTTTTTCTTTATATTTTCTAGTACTTAAATAAAAGCTTATACAGATAAAAATAGATAATAATACACAAAATAGAGACCATAGATTTGAACTATAAAAAAACAAGGAAGATCTATCAGCCATAGTTGAAGACCAACCGGAATCTAGTTTAACCAATCTGTATAAATTGTCTGAAAATATTTCAACTACTGAAAAAATTATTGCTGGACCGTATAACGATATATAGATAAGTTTTCTTTTAAACCATTTTTCTTTTCCAGCAAAAACCAAAGCAAAATGTAAAAGAGTAGCTATGGCAAACGGCCACAATGCACCAATTTTATGCCATATATATGCAACATCATAACCTGAAGATGTACTCAGACCATAATAGGTGATACCCCAATAGAAAACAGTTATTGAAAATAATAGAAAAATCTTTTTAACTTCTTTTTTCGCCCCTTTGCAGTAGACCAACAAACCTATTATTAGCGAGATTAACGCACCGGCTAAATAAATCCAATTTATCATAATAAAAAAAAACTTTTTTTAATCTTCTATATCACATTTTTCCTTTAGTTCTTCGTTCATCTCGAAATATTTTGGTTCTTCTCCATATTTTTTACATAATTTGTTGATTTCTTGTTTTAATTCAATAACTCTAAGTTCTCGGTTAACAGTAGCTTGTTTGTATCTTTCTAAAGCTATTACCCTTTTTTTTAATTCATCCTGTGTTTTTTTGATATCTGATAAATTTCTTACTGTACACACAAATCCGTTAAAGTGTCCTTCCTTATTCATCATGTTGGTAGAAATTTCAACTGGAAAATCTTCATCTTCCTCATTTAAAGCTATCAGTTCAAATTTCTTCATTTCCTTATCTTTTTTTATTTTATCTAAAAATTTTTCGAATCGTTTTTTTGAATTTTCTGTGAGATAGGCAGTAAATTTTTTTCCGATAATTTTTTCGTCCTTGATTTTAAATGTTTTTCTAAATGTAGGATTAGTAAAAATAAACTCTTTATTTTCATCTAAAATAAAAATTCCGATAGGCATGTTTTCTATCATAGTCTTGTATTCTTTATCATCGCCATACCTTTCTTTTTCTATATCTTCGGCTTCAGTGGCCAACATTAGAA
>JAZKSQ010000010.1:0-16882 GCA_036625995.1 Thermoplasmatota archaeon
AATAGAGGTGGGGCAAAATACCCCCTTTAAAAAAATGTCGCCTCTTCTTCCAAATTTTTTGGCCCCCCTCTCTCTCCCTTACTCCTCTCCCTCCCCCCTTCCCCTCATAACTTATATCTCCTCTAACAAACCCTTTTGCCTTCACAGAGATATTAAAAAAATTTTTGAAGAAAGATTTTTTTAACTTTTGGAAATAAAAATAGTAAAGACAATATCAAAATAGAAAATATACATATATAAAAACCTATACCTGGCCCCCAATTACACTTTAAAACTTCGCTTTCAGCAATGCCTGGGACATTAGTTTCTATACTGCCACTTCCAAAGAAACTACCTACTCCAATTTCTGCTACCATTGACATAACAAAATAAAAGACAATTAAAGATAAGATAAGTAAGGTTATACTAAAAATTTCAAGGCAAAATTTTAGGTTTTTATTTTCTTTAATTTTTGTATGGATAGTAACGGCTAGAGGGGTCATTGCTATAACTAATATTATAGGTAACAAAGAGAAAATCATGGTAACTTCAGAGGGTAATGAACCAAGATTACCGCCTATAATCTCATTTGAGGTTGTCAAAGTTACAATCTCAGGGGGCATTATTAACGTTTTAATGTTTGTTGTGGTGCCAAGGCTATTTTCACCGTTTAAAATCCACCAAGGGGTAACTACAGACATAAGTATTAATCCGGCTGAAACTATTTTTCCTCCTAGATATTTGTCTTTTTTAATTATTCCAATAGATATGGCAAAAATAATAATTGCTATTCCTAAATATAGAAGATAGTTATGAAAGTCAGATGATTTTTTTGTGATAATTTGAATTTCCTTTTTACTTTTCACTTCAGTTTTTTGAATCGCAATTGTTTTTCCTTCTAAAGTCGTTTTTATTTCATATTCTCCAGGGGGGATAGAAAAGGCTGTAGTTCCCTTTTTGATGGTTTGTTTTTCTTTTTCTCCTTTCCTAGTAATCGATATGGTGCCATCCTCTAAAGGAAGTCCATGAGAGTTTTTTGTGTCAATCTTTATTGTGTATTTTGCAGGAAAATCAAGTTTAATTATTTCATCTTCTTCCAAAAGTATTGTTGTTTCTGTTTTAAAAGATTTATATTTGAGTGCTAAGACATATTTCTCCCGATATAAATCTTCAAAGTAATACTCGTCGTTTTCATATCCATCATTTTTTATGGTGATTTTTTCCACCATATTAGGGCTAGTAATCAAAGGAGTGATTTTGACTTCAGGTTTTAAACCCCATTTATCTTTAAGTCTTATTCTAAGATTATATGTTTCAATTTCAAAACTATCTTGTAGCTGAAAAAATCTATTTCTATATCTTAGTTTTATATCCTTTTTTTCAATTAGAAAACCTTTGTAAAAAACCTTTAGTTTATAATTATCTTTTATATTCGTAGGTGCTTTAATTATTGCGATTCCATCTTTGTTGGATATCTGCTCTGAAACCAAAGTGTTCCCTTTATATAAACTAAACTTTGTATCGTCCAGAGGTGTATTTTTTTGATTTTGAACATCTAATTCTATTTTTCCTTCTGTACTACAAAATATGTTAGTAGAAGTATTTTTTTCAACATGTATTTTTTTAAAACCAATGTATTGTCTTTCTTTTGCAAAGAAGGGATTTTCTTTGAATATTTTTATGAAATATTCTCCTTCTTTTATCTCTGGAAAAGTTATTTTTTTGAAAAATGATATATTCTTCCAGTCGAATATGCCCAACGTAGTTTTTATTTTTTCTAAAAAGTTTTTATTCTCGAAATCAAGTTCAATTGATGTAATCGGTAATCGGTTTACAGTTCCGGATGATCTAAATTCATTGTTTTCATAAAGTTCTGCATAGATATAGGAGATGTTTTTTCCTATTCCAGCTGAAAATAAGGACCCCATTGGGATAGAAGGTGCCATATGTACGGAGGCTTTTAATTTATATGTCTTTTCTTTTTCTTTTTTAATTTCTTCAGTTTGATTTTTTCTTAGAATAGGCATATTTTTTGTGATTTTTTGAAATATTTCTGATTCTCTATCTATTTTTCTTTCTTCTTTTTCTTCGAATGTTACAAATTCTGCGTTTAGATTTACTTGATATCCTTTTGGAATTTCTAGGTTTTGTTTTTCTCCTGTTTCATAGGCATTTCTCATCAGGTAAACGCTTCCTGAATCGGCTTCTATTCCGGGTAGTTTTACATTTTGTTTTGTATATGCCTTTATTTGTATTTCCTCCTCTTTTCCATTAACATTAACTGTATTTTCTTCATAAATTAGACTGTGTGTTTTTCCTTTATTATTGCTCAGGGATATCCAAGCGTTTTTTCCTAAGTCTATATCATCCTCTGTTGATAATATCGGCTCTCTTTTTTCAGATGAAGGGTTAGATGGAACTGAGTATTTTTTTATTATGTCGTTTTCAGAGTATATGTTGAGAATTGGTAATATTTGCCCTATGTTCATTTTTTCTATGGTTGCACTTCTAGATTTGATGGAGGTCATTCCTGAAAATGTTCCGTCTAATACGCTTCCTGCCGGTATATTTATTTTCTTTAATGTTCTGTGTTGGAGATTGACTTTAATTCTTTTTGTTTCTTCTGGACAATAATAATAGGTTATTATATTGTCTGTTTCTATGTCTTCTTTGGGTGATTTCCCTTTTATTCTTACTCTGACCATCAGGTTTCCGTCTATTAGTATTTCTTTTTCGATTTGTGTGGCCCAGGAAGAGCCTATGTATCCTGGTTGTTCTTTTGTAGTGTATCTCATGTCGAAATCCGCTATTTGTTCCTGGTTATAGGTTTCTACGACTTTTGAGCCTGGTTTAAATTTGATTATTGATTGTGATATAGGGTTTCCAAGTAATTCTCCTTTTTGTACTATGGCATAAATTATGTTTCCATTCTGTTTTATGCCATAATAGTCGAAATTTATTTTTTGTCCAGGTATGGGCTCATAAAAATAGTGATTGTCCTGTACTTTTACATGATCTTTATAATTTGGTGGAGAGGTTTCTTTTGAATCGTATAAAACGTAATATTTTTCATTACCGTCGGCTTCTTGTGGTATTAAAAAAACGACATTACAGCCAGTTATTTGTGTGTCACTTTTTTTCTTTAGATTGTATACTTGACTTTCAATTTCATTTAGGTTGGAGTTTTTTTCATAAGCTATTCTGATTGAATGTTCGTTTTCATTTTTACCCCAACAAGGGTTTTTGAATTTGATTTCAATGTCAATAGGTTGGTTTTTAGCCTGGATATCTCCTGTATTTATCGGAATTTTTATTTCTTGTCTATATTGTAAATCTTCCAGGGATTGTGTATTGGGAAAATTTTGTTCTGTTGGAAAAGCATTTGCTGCTATTGTGGAGATAAAAAGTATTGATAATATTGCTATCGTAGTGTATCTTTTTATGTTATTTAAGGCCATATTATATTTAATATACTATAAATTAATATAAATATTTTTACATTTATTTGTTTTTGTAAAAAATATAAAGTTATAAAAATGCCAACAAAGGAGTCATTAACACAACAATACCTAAAATTGACAAAAACAGACCTATTTTTCCAAATCTATATTTCTCAGGTAGAACTTTTTGACTTAAATAAAGAACACCTACACCATACATGATCACGCCAATATATCCAATAAACATTAAAGTAAGAGTCAACATAAGAATAACTGATAAACCCGAATACATCAAATAAGCTATTGGCACTCCTGCAACTAAAAGGTATACTAAAAGATAAAACATGAATTTCCTATACTTAATATCAGTAATTTCTTTATTAATGCCCTTAGCTGTCTCATAGAGCATCCTTGCTCCAGCTTCAAATCCTGCATAAACTGTTCCAAATAAGGCAAAAACCATACTTACCTGAAAAAGAGGTTTTAACCAATCTGCCAAAAAAGTAAATATCAAAGCCTGCTCCTGAACAAGATTAGCATCCTTAGGAAGTACTTGTTCAGCTCTCAATAAAGTTGCTCCTCCAATCATATATGCAGAAGAAACAATTGATACAATTACAAAAGCTAAAATCAGATCGATAACTAAAGGCTTTAACAACATTTTAGATTTATTAACCTCGTTCTTATCACTTGAAAGATAACTTATTCTACCTTCTTTTTTAAAAGAATTCAATAATTTTATAGAAAAATCCTCTGGGTTATTACGATCTTTGAAAATACCCCATTTTTTTACTTTGATCCATCCTAAATAACCTACTAAAGTAATGATAGTAAAAGTCAAAGTTCCTACATAACCTAAAAGCAACAAGGGGATTGGTGTATCATATACAGATGGAAATCCTGAAACCCAACCAGGATATGAATCAGGAACTATACCTATTTTAAAAAAATTTGGTAACATCTCCAAAAGATCAGGTTGGAAATAAATTACGGAAACTATAGCACCGATTCCTAAAGCTGCCACAAAAAAAACCTGGGTGTATTCTAAAAGTCTATATCTGCCACTAAGTACGAGGACTCCTGCCAGTAGGCAAAAAGCGACTCCCCAAATAAGATAATTTCCAAAATCAAAAACCCAGGCTAAAGCTTGACCTAATGTAGTCATAATAGATGCTGTAAAAATTGGTATGAAAATAATCATTATGATTATGAACAACCAGTTTAGCCATCCTTTTCTAGTCTTAAATGCAAAAAGATCCATTACGCCAATGCCGGAAAGCATTGTAAAACGACAGCCTATATAGCCAATTATATATGAACCGACATTTATTGTAATAAGCCATAACAATGCAAACCCGGCCCAAGCTCCAATTTGAGGACCTAATATTAATTGTCCTTGACCTATGGTTAAAGAGGCTACCACTGCTCCAGGACCAAAAAACTTCAGATATTTTAAGTATTTCTTAATAGAAGGTTTTTCAGTCAAAATATCATAAGGTTTAGGAAAAGAAATCAGATGATTCTTCTTCGACATTATTTTGTTCAATCCTCAAAAAGTATCTGCTTCTTATTTTTAAGTTCGATACCATTTGTATCTGTTAGTTTTCTTTTTTTACGCGCTTGTTTATCGTAAGCCTTTTTCCCTCCAGCTTCTTTGATTATTTTATTTCCTTTTTTGATTTGTTTGAGTATACTTAGGTTAATTCTTTCCATTGAACCTGGTGCTAAAATTTTCAGGATTCTTGATGATCCACCTATCAGAAACGGAATCGATTCTGTTCGCATTATTGTTCCCGGTATCTCATAAAACCAGTTACCTAAACTATCTTCTCCAAATTTGGTTATAGGTATACCAGCAGCTGCTTGCCGTTCTGCTCTAGGGCCGACATGGGCAACTTTCCAGGCTCCATCAATATAAACTTCTCCCTCGCCTTCTAGCATAAAGTAACCCATTGAATCGTACCACTTTTTTACAAGTGGATCTACATCAACTATTGCATCATACCAGGCCTGTATCATGTTCATAGCGAATATCTTGTATCTTGCTTTTATTCCAGCAGATCGACATAGAGCTATAAAAGCTGTTATTAAATGATAGCAGGTTCCTGTTCCTCTTATGAAAGTTTTTTCTACAGGGTTGAAAGTAGTCATTTCTAAAGTTAATTTTTCCTTTACAAAATGAAAGGCGTCTTTGGCAAATTCATAGTCTGATTTTTCGTCTGCACCCAACTTATTCGCTAGAGCTATTACTTCTGGAGCTCTAGGATTGCAGTACAAGGTAGGTCTTAGATATTTTTCGTTTGACTTACAATATTTCATGTCTTCTTTGTATTCTGGTATTTCATACCGTCTTTTAGGTCGTCTATATCGTTTTTCATCAGATCTGATTTTTCGTAGTTTTTTTAATGTTCTTGGATTAGTTGTTAAAAGTAGTTTTATTAAAGAGAAAGCTCCACCCATCCATAGTAAAAAAAAATTTTTTGGTGGAATGTATTCTCTTTCTTTAATTTCTTTTGGTGTCAACATTTTTTCACTTCCTAGGATTTTTTGTAAAATCCCAGAGTTTTATTTAGATATTAACGAAACTTTACAAACATTTATTCGTCAATTCGAAATATATCAATGAAATGATTCTTATTAGATTTTTGTTTATTAATTTTTTTGATATAACTCATCCGGTATTAAACTATCCTTATAATTTTATATAATTTTCAAATAAAATAAATTGGATTTTCTTATTTATAACTTTTCAGAAATAATTCGACAAATGACTATAGTTTTTTACCATACTCAAAAGGAAAAGGCTAAAACCTTGATTAGTCCCCAATGTCAGAAGATATCATTCTTCTCATCTCTTCTGCACAACCACGCATTTCTTGTTTTTTTGCTCTTTTAACTTCGGGTTCTAAAACAGGCCCGGGTCTATCACATACAGGGCATCTCTTCAACAATTTCACTCTATCACCGCTGACAACAAATCCAGGGTAACTAAAGGTCGTTCCATCAAGAAAAGCAAAACGACCATACTCCCCATAACCAACAGGTTTAAACTCCTCATCAAGCACCATAGGATGGTAATAAGTATATGGAACATGAAGATAATGACCTTCAGGACAATGAATCATCCATCCATTACCTTCAACCATCCCATATAAATCAAGACAATGCTCAGACTTAATACCAAGTACATCTTTAACCATTTTCCTAAAATCCGAGACAGAAATTCTTTTATGCTCATGGACTTTCCACCCGCCACCGGTGCCTACAAGTCCACGGTTTTCAAAATCAAAACGCCTATTTTCTTCTTTTAATTTTTTCATAACCATATATAAAATCCAGGGTGCACCAAAAAGAGTTATTTTATGATCTTTATTTTTCTCGTGAATTTCAAGCCACTCAATAATTTTTTTAACCATATTTTTGTACATTCTTTTCATAAAAAAAGACATTATTTTACCTCTCAGCCCTCCTCTACCCCTCCTCATACTTGTTCTAATAACTTCCGTATTTACTTTTCTATCTATTGCAACCTGGACATCTTTTACTGCATCGAAGTAAATTTCGAGTCCTCTACCGGCAAATACGTTAGTTTTAAAAGGATTAGGCATTAGTAAATAACCATACATATCATATTCCCAGAATGGATAATACATTGTGGCAGCTACTTTTGCCAACAGATACTCTGCCATGTTAAAAGTTCTTTTATCCCTAGGTATAAAAGTATGGCGTCCACTAGTTCCACTGCTGTATGTAACTTTCATTCCAGCGGAATTAAATGATTCTATTACATCATCATAGTTTGGATTTTTGCCACTGATTTTAATTTTTGGTAAATCAGTAGTGAACATATTTCCAAGCCAAGTAGCAAAGTCCTTGCCCGATGGATAATCCTTAAAAAAATCAGCTGGTAATAAAGGAATTTTTTCCAAATCCTCATAGCTTTTTAAATCATCTGGACTAAAATCTTTTTCTTTACAAAAACCATGATAAATTCGATTATTCTTAAAATGATTTTTAAACTGATATTTTATCGCATTAAACTGTAATTTTTTTGCTTTATCATTAGGAACATCAAAAAGATTATTAACACCGTATACTGCTCGCTCAGCTGAGGTCCATTCCTTTTTTGGTGGAATATATTTTTTTACAGTTTTATCAAAATTTTTCATATATTTTTCAAAAGATATCGTCAATTTAATTCAACTCCTAGTCTTTGTAATAAAAAATATTCTAATTTATTTGTATTATTAATAACATCTTATTGTCTTGGATTTTTAAGAAGGAAAAACATGGTATTTATATTTTATCTAATCTATTTTCCTTAATACTTTTAAGTGCAGGGAATCTATAAAAAACGTGTTTTTTAAGATGTTTTTACATAACCAAATTCATTGCTTGAATATATTGTATTCTTCTAACGCTTTACGAGCTTCTCTTCTGACATAAAGATTATCGTCACTTAAAGCATCCATAAGATGAGGCAAAGCTTTTTTATCTCCAACTCTTCCCAAAAGCATAGCTGCGTCATTTCTAACTTCCCAATTCGAATCTTTTAATGCATAAATCAATGCATCAACAGTTTTATTTCCTTCAATTTTTCCTAATGCATGTACTGCAGAAAGACGTACAAAATAATCCGAATCATTTTCAATAAGATCTATCAGATGTTTTAATGCCTTTTCATCTTTTGTTCTACCGGCTAAAATCGCTGCAAGTGATCTTATATTATTTTTATCGTCTTTTAATAGACCCTTGATTTTAGTTAAAGATTCCTTAGGGCCTATGCGATTTAAAGAGAAAAGAGCTTGTTTACGAACTTTTGCATTTTCATCATCTAAAGACTCTATAAGGTGATCGATAGCTTTTTTGTCCCCTATTCGCCCTAGTGCTTTTACTGCATTAAGTCGGACATGTGTACTTTCATCTTTTAAAGCATCTAAAATTGGATCTACAGCTTTTTTATCTCCTGTCTCCCCTAGAAAATAGGCAGAATTACATCTGATTGTCTCATTTTCATCATCCAGCGATTTTATTAATGAGTCTACAACTTTTGGGTTATCACCTTCTTTTCTTTCCCGAATTACATTTATTGCTGTTAACCAAACATTTTCGTTTTCATCATCCAAACTTTCAATTAGAGCATCTGTTACTTCGGGATCTTTATAGTCCTTCAAATCGTAAATTGCGTTAGCTCTAACATCCCAATCATCATTTTTTAAATTGTTAATCAAAACATCAATATTTTTTTTCGACTCGTTTTGTTTTTTCATCTTGAAAAAAACATCCTCCTGTGAATAGACAAATACGTAATGCATGTTTTTAATTAATAACCTTTTGTAAGAAAAAATTCCATTCTATATTGAGAAAATGGATGGATATTTATATGACAATTTACATAAACAACTTTCTAATAAGGGATGGGACACCAAGCAAAAATAAAGGAATTGATTTTTAAAATATATATTATTTAAGAAGGATATAAAATAAATTTCAAGAAAAAAAATAGAGAGAAGGACATTAAAGATGGGTGGAAATTGTTTACTAGTAATTTCAAAAAATGAAGGTTTAAATCCGATAAGTATAGCAAAGCAATCTCTGAACGATTCTGACGTGATTGATAAAGTAATAATTTCTGACGGATCAGAAAAAGAAAATTTCCAGCTTTTAAAAAAGAGAGAAACAAAAGATATCGAAGTAATACATGAAAAAAAATACTGGAAGACTAAACAAAAAGGCAAAGGCATAGGAATGATAAACGCCGGTATTGCAGCAATAAAGCAAGGATATGAAAACCTAGGTTTTATTGACGGAGATATATTAAATCCAAACCTTGGAAAATGGTTCCAATTTTTATTTAATCCACTACAAAGGAATATCGACATAGTAAAAGCAGGTTTCTCAAGACATCCTTCAGATGCACAAATCACTCGGCATATCTCCAAACCCCTAATAGCTATGTTTTTTCCACCAGCATGGGAGATTAATCAACCATTAGGTGGGGAATTAACTATGACAAAAAACGTATTTGAAAATCTGTTCAATAATAAAGACATAAAACCTCCTTATGGCTGGGGAATTGATACCTTCATTACGATTAAATCTTTAATACATGGATTTGTAATTGGTGAAGTCTATCTTGGACAAAAGATGCATGGTAAAAAAGATCTAACAAATCTTAAAGGAATGTTTATACAATGCTTAAAAGAAGCTATTAGACTGATTAAATATTATCAGGATCTAAAAGTTAGAAAAAAAATCAAACCTATTACTAAGATTTCGTCGCCTTTTAAAAAGAATACAAGTTTCAAAGAATGTTATATGGATGTTCAAGAGGAAGTTTTGAGGAGTATCAAAAATTTTAAACTCTTAAGGAGACTTAATATCCCTGGAGATAATGTTTTTTACAAATTAAAAAAAACTGATAGCTATCGTTATTTTAAAAAAAATACTGAGGATATCGATATAGACCAGTGGCTTAACATGCTATATTGGATAGTTAAAAAATATTCTATAAAAAATATGGAACAATATTACCTTCGTTGGAAAATAAGATCATTAAGTTATTGTATAAGAAATATAGAAAATGCAGTTAAAGCTGAGGAAGTAACAGATTATCAAGCAAAAACGGCATCTAGATATCTATATGAGATTAATGAAACTACTGCTTTTGATGAAAACACTGATATTTACTAAACAAATTTTTTTCTAAAATAAAAAAAAATGAGATGAAAAAAAGGTTATTCAGACAATTTCATTATAGCCTCGGCAATATCTCCTTCGACTTCTTTTAAAGCTTTCTCTGCTTCTTCTTTGTTTTTCCCTGTTTTTTCAGCTACAAGCTCAATATCTTCGGTGGGAATTTTCTGTTCTCTTTCTGAAATTTGTGGTTTTCCTGATATCTGATAGGTTTTTTGTCCTTTAGCATCCATTATTGTAACTTCGGCTTGATTAAAAACATATTCTTTATCATCTGTCTGAATGACAACTTTTTCGACGTTTTCAATTTCCCGTATATTTATCCCCAATTTTTTCATCATCTGTTTCATTTGCCGAGAATTCATTTTTCCAGGCATACCAGGCATCATATCTTAATCACAACCAAATCTTTTTTTTAGATGAAACTTTTTTTTAAGACTTTTTTTCGAAGGATATATAGTGGATTATTGGTATAACGTTTTTGGTATGACAACTGGAAAAGAGATAAAAGTAATAGATATAAATTCAGAGTTCTATGGAACCCCAGCGTCTGAATTAATGGAAAATGCGGGGAAAGGTCTAGCAAGGTTTATAAAAAAAAATATTTCTGATGATAAAAACATTTTATTTTTCTGTGGAAAAGGAAATAATGCAGGAGATGGATTCGTTGCAGCTAGATATCTATCCGAAAAATACAAAATTAATTTATTCCTTGTTGGTAAAAAAGAAGATATTAAGTCTAACATCAGTAGGAAAAACTATGAAAAATTAAAAAATAGAAATATCAAGCTATACGATATCGATTCTTTAGATAAAGTCAATGATTTACTTTCTGAATGTGACGTTATTATAGATGGAATGTTGGGCATCGGAATAAAAGGTAAATTAAGGTCTCCTTTTGATAAAATAGTAGAAAAAATCAATAAAACTAGCGATAAGATTGTCATATCAGTAGATATTCCAACCGGTATAGGCACCAGTTTATCAATAAAACCTGATTTTACAGTGACCTTTCATGATAAAAAAGAAAACATGAATAAAAAAAATAGTGGAGAGATAAAAATAGTTGATATTAAAGTTCCTGAAAAAGCAAAAAGTTATGTTGGACCAGGTGAGCTAAGTGTTTACTATCCTAGATCCAGTAAAAAATCTCACAAGGGAGATAATGGCAAAGTTTTAATCGTAGGAGGAGGCCTTTATACTGGTGCTCCGGCTCTGTCGGCTTTAGCCTGTCTTAGAGCTGGTGTAGATTTAGTATACGTGGCTGCACCTAGTCAATCAGCAAACACAATTTCCTCCTATTCTCCCAACTTGATTGTTATTCCAATGGAAAGCCAAAATTATTTGGTTACAAACGATTTTGAAAAAATATCTGATTTATTGAAGAAAGTAGACACTTTAGTGATTGGCCCAGGTTTAGGTGTAAAAAAAGAAAGTAAAGAGTTATGCTTTTCAGTTATTAAAAAAACAATTGATTTTAGAAAAAATCTTGTGATTGATGCAGATGCCATATCTGCTATCAGTAAAAACCAAGAAGTGATAAAGGATTCTAATTCAGTAATTACTCCTCACGTAGGTGAGTTTAAAAAGCTTACAGGTGTCGATCTGTCAGATAGCAAAAGAGAGAAGAGAAAAGAAATTGTTGAAAAGTGGGCCTCTTCTTTGAACACTACCATACTTTTAAAATCTAAAGTAGACATCATTAGCAATGGTATAAATACAAAGTTTAATGATATACATAACGAGGCAATGACTGTCGGGGGAACAGGAGATGTTCTATCTGGTATAACCGCTGCCATGTTATCTAAAAATATTTGTCCTTTTAATTCCGCTAGAATTTCTGCTTTTATAAATGGTTATGCTGGCAATTTATGTTTCGATAAATATTCATATGGTCTTTTAGCGACAGATATTATTGAGGAAATACCTACTTTGTTAAAAAAATATTTATAGATGGCGATAAATCCATTATGAACGAATCATCTATCAAACCAATTTTTAATGAACCATCACTTATAGTAAACAAAAAAACGTTAGTAGTCGCTGATTTACATATTGGCATAGAAAAGGAGCTAAAGGAGAATGGTGTCAATACTTCCTTTGATTTTAAAAAAATTATAGATAAATTAAAAATTCTATGTGAAAAACATGATCCTAAGGAAATTATTTTGCTAGGTGACGTGAAACATAATATTCCTTTTTCAACTTTTAAAGAGAGAAACCACTTAAAAAATTTGTTTTCAATTTTAAAGAAAAATGTGAAAAAAATACATATTGTTCCTGGTAACCATGATGGAAATATTAGAAAACTTATACCAGATACTGACAATGTTATCTCTATCCACTCAAACAGAGGATTTATAGATGCTGATATTGGTTTTACTCATGGACACAGCTGGCCTAGTAAAGAAGTGATGGGATGTAAAAACGTTATAATGGCTCATACACATCCTACAATCAAATTAAGTGATAGATTGGGCTATAAAAGCTATGAGTCATGTTGGGTTAGAGGAAAATTGAAAAAAAATTTGATTTTAAATGAAAAGTATCCTGAACATAATGATCCATCTATTTTTATTATCCCAGCTTTTAATGTCTTATGTGGGGGGATTGCAATAAATGAAGAAGGGATTGTAGGACCGATGGGTAAAATCTTTGATGTTAAAAACGCATGTATTTATCTTCTCGATGGAAGCTATTTAGGAAAGACAGGTCAAATTAGATAGTATCAAAAAAATAGGAAAAGTTCAAAAAATATTTTTTTCTAAATAATGTTTGATTAAGAATTTCATAAAGACCGCATTACTTATATATAAACAATTTTTTTGTTGCACTTTGTAGGTGTCTAGGTATCAAGGCAAGATATAAAATGTTAACTGCCCTGGAAAATCAACAAGTTTACCAAGGTATTTATGATCCAATGATGCAAACCGAGTCTATAACTTGTGGTATTGGACAGAATACGAAATTTTTTTTAAAAAAATATCTTCTAATTCTGTCAATTCAATAAAGGTAAAAATTTTAGAACAAATAGAGAAGGACAAAAATATTCTAAAAGAAAAAGTGGAGAAAAAAATACGATGAAGAAATAAGGAAAAATTTATTCCAAAATTTCTATCTGAAAAATTAAAAAGTGGATGTCAAGTTAAGATTTAAAATATGACAGCGTCCATCATATTTTTTTGGGGCGATAAACATGGATGGGATGCTGTTTTATTTAGTAGAAGGATTAGAGGCTAATAATATTTTTGAAAGAAACCGAAAAAATTTGAATACTCGTGCTTTTGGAATTTTGTTGTATCATTATGGTCTTTCTCTTCGAGACTGTAGAACAGTTGTCTCTTTGTTATGAGCCGGTTAGCCATAAGGCTATCCGTCTAGGGTATCATAAAACCGCTGGCTGATCTATTCAGAATAGGTAGATCATCTCATGAGGTTGTTGCGGTTGATAAAACCAAGATTAGAATCCGAGAGAGCTTCATATTGTGTGGGCTGCAATAGATGTACAATCCTCGGAGGTACTCGGCATTTGGGTTTCCCAAGGTAGAGCATCGATAGAGGCATATAGTTTTCTTAAACATGTTTTAAGAAACTGCAGCAATACCCCACGGATTTTGGTTGATGGAGGACCCTGGTATAAACCAGCATTAAAACGCCTGGATGTTGAATGGGAACATGTTACGTTTGGACTGCGTAATCCTGTTGAGCAATGGTTCGGGATTCTAAAACATAGGATTAAACGGTTTTACAAGCGTTGGCTGCACAACGCTTGTATAAATACAGCTCAAAGATGGCTGGATTCATTTGTATCGATGTATCATTTCACGAGGTGCTAAACTTGACATCCACAAAAAAATTATAGGATCCTTCTTTAGTGAAAAAAAACGTTTTATTTATCTTTTTGCCTAGCGTTCATTTTTTTTTGTTTTAGTCTATTTATTTTGTCTCTTATCTTGATTACTTTTTAAAAATCTAGTTCATCAGCCGCTTTTCTCATTTTTAATTCTAGATCAATTATTATTTTTGGGATATCCTTTTTTGGGATATGTTTGATGTTTTTTATGTCTATCTTTTTTTCTTCAATTGGTTTTTTTATAGTTTTTGGTTTTATATTATTTTTTTAGATTGTAAGGTATTTGTTTATTTCTTCTTATTTTTGTTTCGTCTAACGCTTTTGTATAGATTCTGTAATATTATCTGCAATATAGAACTACTTTTGAGTTTACATTCTTCGCATTCGATATATATATATATATATATCTGGTAAAAGGTTCATATAGATTTTTATCAGTCCGTCTCCTTTGCAGGCTTCACATATACCTCCTTTGACATTAAAGGAGAAACGTCCTGGCTTGTATCCTCTTTTTTTTTTGATTCAGGTAGTTTAGAAAAAAGATTTCGTATGTAATCAAAAACTTTGGTATAGGTAGCTGGATTGCTCTACGGGTTCTTCCGATTGGTGATTGATCTATAACTTCTACTTTTTCAATTTTTTCGTCTACTTCAATTGCGTCATGTCTACCAAAATTTAAATTGGGAGAATGTAGTTTTTTCCCATTCCTTTGTATAAAATGTCATGAATTAGTGTAGAATTTCCTGATCCTGATAAACCTGTGATTACAACAAATTTTTCTCTTGGTATTTCAATGTCGATATTTTTCAGGTTATGTTCTCTATCCCCTTTAATCCTGATATTCCTCAATTTTACATAGACCTCTAGTGAAAATATTTGTCAAAAAATATTATTTTATTTATACACATTTTTTAATTTAATAATCGTCATTTTTAGAAGGAAGTATAATTGGCCTTTAGTTAAAATATTTTCATGGGAAAGTTTAAACTATTAACGAAGTTTCCCTTAAAAAAAATAGTTTTTTTAAATAAAAGAATAAATAGGTTTTCAGTTGGTTTGGAAAGAAGAAATTTTTATAGGTTTATCTTCTTTTATTCCAATATATCCAATACTTTTATTGTAAAGAAAAGTTTTTTACCCGCAAGAGGAGGATTTAAATCTATTGTAACAGTATTTTCAGAGACATCAGAAATTTTGACAGGAATCTGCCGTCCATCTTGAAGTTTCATTCGGAAAACCATTCCTTCTTTTATATCTCCTTCAGCCGAAAAAGCTTCCCTCGGCATTTCTTTAACCAATTCATCTTTATGTGTACCGTATCCTTGTTCAGGTGAAACAGTGACCTCCTTTTCTTCACCAACATTCATACCCACTACTGCATCCTCAAAACCTTTAATTACTCTACCGGATCCAACAGTAAATTCTAGCGGTTCCTCATGGT
Source organism: Thermoplasmatota archaeon (assembly GCA_036625995.1). Classification (GTDB taxonomy): domain Archaea; phylum Thermoplasmatota; class E2; order DHVEG-1; family DHVEG-1; genus JAZKSG01. Next base: position 15,410 of record JAZKSQ010000010.1, read on the forward strand.
TTTCAGAACTATCAAATACGGTTCCATCTTCTAGTTTTCCTACATATTCAACTTTTACTTTATCTCCTTCATTTACTTCCTTCATAAGTCTATTTACACCTCAAACATTTCAAAAATGTCTATATCCTTTCTTTTTAATAAACTATACTTTTTTTATTATCATTTTTTTATTTAAGCATATGCATATATCATTTTTTTTAAAAGGAAAAAAACAAAAAAATTCAATTAAAAGTAATTGAATTCTTCATCCTCAACCTCTTAACTAACTCAAAACAAACCATGCAGAAAGACACTTAAATATCTTTGGATTAATTAAAGCCTGCTTTTTAAGATATATTTCTTTTCAAATAAAAGATACAAACCATTTTTTCTTAAAATTGAAGAATCTTATAACTTATTTTACGGTGAATAATTACAAATTGTGTTATTTTACTCCAAATGCTTTTATACTTAAAAATTATTTCATATATTTGGATGCTGGATGCAAAATAATCATTTTGAAAAGAATCTTACAGGGATGGAATCAAATAACAGTATCACTAGTAAAGGAGAAAACATATATTATCTCGGTACACTGATATTTGTAGCTGGGATCATTCTTTTGTCGATAGGCGCAGGGATGATTTCTATATTTAAAGTCCATTATGAATCCGAAGCAAGATTGATTCTTTACACTTCCTCTTTTATTGGGATTGGTATTCTCTCTATTTTAGTAGGAATTAACTTAATGATTAAGCAAAAGAAAAAGGGATACTTTGCTGTCTCAATTGGAACAATTCTTTCTTTATCAGGCTTCGGCATGTTTATTCTAAATTATGCCAACAATTGGTTTTATCCTACAATATCATACATACTTTTCTTGTATTTATCTGGCTTTCTGATTTTAACAGGTAACGCATTCGGAAATGTTACTTTGTGGCTTATCGAAAATAAAAAACCAACAACCCCATCTTATGAACCTAAAACACAAAAATCATCTAAAAAAACTTATACCGATGAAGAGATTCAAAGAGATATTAAAGAAGCGATTAAAAAGAGATTAACAGCAGCTGCAGATGATCTAAACTTTGAAATAGCGGACACAAAAAAACTTAAAGTCAGTAAATTTAACCGTCCGACTGAAAAAGTCGTAAAAGTAAAAGATAACATTGATGAGTCAGCCAAACTTAGAAATACAATAAACCCAGGGTCAAAGGAGGAATGGGGATCTATCGGAGTAGACAAAGCCTCTATGCAGCTATCTCAAACATTGACAGAATCAACAAAAGATAATAAAAAAGAAAAAAATTCGCTTCTAGAAAAAATGGGTAAAATTTTTCATAAATAGAACAAATAATACAAAATATATTTTTTAATTGGTTCTATAACATATACCCCTATTTTTTTATTTGTGTAGTCCCGAAATTATGCCATCCTCAAAAATATTGAGAAAACAACCCAGATAAATGGGTTAATGAAACTCAATAAACGAAA
>JAZKSQ010000183.1:0-3315 GCA_036625995.1 Thermoplasmatota archaeon
TTTCTTCGCATAATATCGGCATGTGTGCAAGTATTTCTTCAGGTGTGACATCCTCTGCCATAACTACTAATTTAGCCTGTCCTCTTTCTACTTGTTTAGTGGTTTCATTTGCTCCTTTACTGATTTTTCCATTGTCTCTAGCTTTTTCTACAATTTCATGGGCTAAATCTTGTATTTCCTTTGGTGTCTGAAATTTAACATACATCGGCATTGTTTTTTTTAGCCTCCATTATATCTATTTTTTTTTGTCGAGATTTCATCGAACAAACATATTTTTTTGCTTAAGTTTTAGAGTAAATATGTTATCTTTTATAGATTGTAAACACTTGCAATGTATCCCCTATATAAAAACCTTTTTAGGAGTATAAGAAGAATCATATTTCTTTCAGACTGGTAGTTGTATTCTCTCTACTTCTAATTTATCAGCCGTAGGATATATTTCTACAATATAACTTTTTAATCCTTCTTTTTTAAGATCTTCGGCTATTTCTTCTAGTATCCAAACCGCTGTTTCTATCTGATTATTTTTTTTATCCAACATAAATAATTGTTTATCTAAATATTGGTTGTTTTTAAACTCAACATATTTTTTTTTGATTTCTTCAGTTCTACCTTTTATTATTCCCTTTAGTAATGTTCCGTCTTCAGTTATAAACTCGTATTTTTTGGCGATGCTTTTTGCCCTGTTTTTTATCCTATTTTTTAGTTGAATGCCGTCTTTGAAGGAAGAAGAACAGTAATGGATTCCAAAAGAAGGTTTTTCCTCGATGATTTTGTTAATGAGTCTTTTTGCCGATTCTTGACTGCCTTCTACAGCCGCTGAGATAGAATTTTTAGCTTTAAAGTTTCTTTTATTTAATTCTTTTACATTCGTTGGTGAGTATTCAAGCTCGTTTAAATTTATCCAGCCTATAGAATAATTTTTTGCCCGTCTTAAGAGATGTAAAGTTTCTTTTTCTTTTGAAGGCACGGCCGGTATTTCCAAAGCTTGATCAAGTAAATCTTTGTTGTTCTTTATTATCTTTGAAAGATTAGTTTTCTCGATATTTTGCCATCTATTTATTGGTGGATGATATCTTATTTCATCAAGACCCGCGTCTGCTAGATCTTTTATATGATCTGTATTTTTTAGAGCAGAAGTATAAAGATGAACATGGAAATCTTTGCCAAATCTTTCTTTGAGTATTTCTATATATTTTTCTGTTCTTTTCCATACTATTAAAGGATCTCCACCTGTTATGCCTGCACCGGTGGCTTTTATCAGTGCTGCTTCTTTGATTAATTTATTGGTATCTTCCTCCTTTTCGAGCTTCCATTCATCGGCATATATTACATCTTTACCAGCTTTTTTTCTGCTAAGTGGACAATAGAAACAGTCTGCAGGGCATAAACCTGTAATTAATATCACTATTTTCTTTCCTTTTGCACATTCACGACAACCTGGAGAAAGAGGAGAGGTATAGCAGCTGTCATTAAGCCATTTTTTAATTTTTCTTTCCATTTATAAAAACCAATAAAAATCTGTTAGGTGCAATATTTTTTTATTTTAGACCTGTTTGTGTTATTTTAAAATCTGTTTTTTTTCCTTCTGGCTGGGAACGATGTTTTATGATAGTTGCCTTTCTGTGACTGAGTTTCTCTTCCTTTTTTTCTAACTTAAGTATTGTCTTTATCATATGTTCTGAGTCCCTATTTGTAAAAGGTTTTATCTCTCCATTTTTATCAGTGTATACTTGTTCCGTGATTATCACCCATAGTTTTTTTTCACGTGCAGCTATCTGAAGGTTAGCCATCTGCCTTACAAAAGATCTCATGGTTCCTTCCCGGTCTTCTTCTAGATTTAATCTATAAAAAAGATTTATTGTGTCAACTACTATTAGCGAAATATCTTTTATTTTAACTGCGTTTTTTATCATTTTTTCTTGTTGTTCGAAAGATAGAGGTCTAAAGAAAATTATTTTGTCGAGTATTTTTTTATAGTTATATCCTTCAGTACATATTTGTTCTAATCTTTTAAGAGATATACCTTCACTGTCTATGACCACTATTTTTTTGTCTTGTGAAGCACATTCCCTTATTGCTTGGAGACATAAATTGGTTTTTCCAGTACCTGCTTCACCATAAACTTGTGTTATTACTCTGTCTTCTATTCCTCCGTCAAGGAGACCATCTATTGAGGGACATTTTAGTTTTAACTGAGCCATAAAATCCATCTTTTTCTCTTTTTTCTAAGATAGAAAAAAGTTTCTTGCCATGTTATAACTTTTGCATTTCAAATATTAAGGGGGTATGATCTGAAGGTTTTTCTTTTCGTCTTGGTTCTATATCGATATAACTGTTAATTGATTTTGATTTTACTTTTTCAGTTCCAAGGATGTGATCAACTCTCCATCCAATATTTCTTTCCATCGGTTCTTTTGTTCGGTAGTCATAGAAGGTATATTGATTTTTCTCCCCATGGTGATATTCTCTAAATAAATCGATGAAACCTAGTTTTTTTACATCTTCAAATTTTTCTTTTACATCTTGATGAAAGCATACATGATTTTTTAGACGTTTTGGGCTATGTACATCTATATCTAATGGCGCAACGTTCATATCGCCACCCCAAACTAAAAAATCATTCATTAAATAGTTTTCCTCAAGGTAGTTTTTAAACCTATCAAACCAGTCTAATTTATATCTATATTTGTTGCTATTTATCTTATATCCTTGAGGTATATACGTATTAATCACTGTTATATGTTCGAATTTTGCGGTTAAAATACGGTCTTTTTCATAGGGTTTTGTATTGAAACCTTTTGTTATTTTTTCCGGTTTTTCTTTTGTTGCTATCGCTACTCCGTTCCTACCTTTTTGGTTTCCACTATATACCACATTATATCCAATTTCTTGGAATTTGTCTTCTGGAAACTTATCATCACCTACTCGGGTTTCTTGCATACATAAAAATTCAGGGCTTTTTTTTTCAAGCCATGGTATTACGATATGAAGTCTAGATCTAATTGAATTCACATTAAAAGTTGCAATTTTCATATTTGGTTAAACCACCAATCTCTTTTTTTTATTGATAAAGAACATTTGGATATAAAAAATGTTTTAATCTAACTTTTAAAGATTGATGATAAAAAGAGAGGAAATTAATTTATCCGTCTCTTTTTTTGTAATAATTCTTTTATAAAGTATAAAAAGTCTTTATATTTTTTTATCCTTGTTATTTTTCATAGCTTTATTTTTCATTTGTTTATTATTCATTTTTCTTGGCATATATCTAATTCTTCGATCTTTTAAGAAAATAAAAATGATTGACTTAAA
>JAZKSQ010000184.1:0-3305 GCA_036625995.1 Thermoplasmatota archaeon
CCGCTGTCGGCATGACAAGAAAATGGGATGCACGAGAAGCAGGACGAGAAGTAGCTAGAAACACAATTAAAGATTTAAAAACTCCCCCCAGTTTTATTGTTCTTTTTTCTACGATACATTATAAAGATCATGGTGGATTCCAGGAGTTTCTTGATGGTGTATGGGATGTTATACCAGAAGGAACACCCCTTATCGGAGGAACCGTTGCCGGATTTATGAACAATTATGGTTGTTTTACTCATGGTGCAAGTGCATTAGCTGTATCTTATCCTAATATGGATATATCCATCGGATGCGGTAAAAATACTAAACGAAATCCACAAAAAGCAGCAATTTCCTCCTCTAAGTCTATAAAGGAAGATTTAAAAGAAACGTCGTACAGTAATAAATTCCTACTTAACTTGGTTTCTGGGCCTGTGATGCCAAATATTCCTGGTTTTGGACAGAAAAAGATAATTAAGTCAGGCATTATAAGTAAAATTGCAATCCCCGTGTTTGATTTCTCACAATTAGTTTTTCAAAAAGGTGTTGGGAGAGAAGACGAGTTATTCGAGTCACTAGTAAATTTATTATCTGATTATACTATGATAATGGGTACATTAGTTGACAATAATAAAGGAATAAAAAATTACCAATTCTTCAACGATAAAATTTTGATAAACCATACTGTTAATCTTGGTTTTTCCTCAGATTTAGCTACAAGGGTTCATACGACACATGGAATGAATAGAACAAACATAGAATTTGACATAACAAAGATAAGTCGAAATAAACGTGTTTTACATGAAATAAATGGCAGACCTGCGGTAGATGAAATTACAAACTTATTAGGATGGCCAGATGATTTTATAGATGATGAAACTATGTATAAGACTATATTATATTATCCTATATTAGTTAAAAATAAGGATAGAGAATCCCCCGTAGTAATGCCATTTATTATGAAAGATTCAATCATGATCCCTTGTGTCTTTGAAGAAGGGAGGTCTTGTGTATTAAGAATGTCTGGGAAAGACATAATAAATGCAATTACGGAAAATTTAGAATATTTTAATGATGTAGATCCTGAATTTGGTATATTTTCCGCATGTGCGACGATATTAGAAACACTGGGGAATGACGTATACAGAATAAGAGATAATATAGTTCGTTATTTTAAAGAAAAACCTTTCATTATGTTCTGGGCCGCAGGAGAGGCGTCCTATTCTTCAAATGATATAATGAATTATGCGAATATGTCGTTTAATACTGCAATATTTGGAAAATAATTTTTCAAGTAATTTCTTTGGCCTTATATTCTTTCAATGCAGATATAGAAAGTGATGTCGAATATATATCTTCTTTTTTACCTGGCCAACCCACAAAATATCCGCCATCCCAACTACCACTTATCTTTTGTTTTTTAATTAACCATCTAACTCCTTTTTTAAGATTAACAATATGCTGTTCATTATCTGATTTTAAAAGAGAAAGTAATGCAAGTGAAGTCCTTAATTCAACTGAAGGTTTTTTTTCATATTTAGTTCCAATATCCCAAAAACCTTCCTTCTTTTGTTTGTTTATTACAAATTTTATTGCCCTGATAAATACAGGTGTATCTTGTAGATTATTTTCCTTTAGCACCTTTAGGACAATATGCATAGGGTAAAATGGAGTATCGTAGTAAATGAAATGATGCCCCCAGCTTCCATCAGCTTTTTGTTTATTCTTCAACCATTCAATCGCCATTTTGGTTTTCTCTGAGTTAAATTTTGAATCACTTAAGGAATTCAATGCGAACCCGGTAATTGAAGGCCAATCCTTGTATTTTGTTATCTCTGGTATTCCAATCTCCCAGTACCCTTTTTTCTTCTGCTTTTTCTTTATAAATTCTATCGTTTCATTGAGTTTTATACCATACTTTTTAAATGTACTTACAACGGTTGGAGTAGTCTCCATACAATATTGGTTATCATTGTATGTAGATGACACATAGAAAGACTTGTCTTTTCTTTTTGATTTTGTTAAGAACTGAAGAGATTTTTCTATAAAGTTAGATCCAACATCTTCTTTATCAATTGCCAATAATGCATTTGCAGTTTCCCAGACATCCCAAGTTCTATCATTATTTAGGCAGATTGATCCATCTTGATTTTGGTTTTTTACAAGATAATTGATTCCTTTTTCTATTGATTTATCTATCTCAATATTTTTGTGTTCCATCATGATTTTTTTCTTCCTAAATCAACTTTTTTACCGAAATTCGTTAAAGTTCTTAAAAAATATCCATATTTTTTTCCCCATTTTGTAACTTTCTCTAAATAATCAAGATCAATAGCTCCAACATGATTTTCGTAATTTTCCTCTTTTGCTTGCATTATTACTTCAGCTATACAGGAAAATATTTTACCGGGAGGCGCTCCTGGTAGTCTAAAGTCCGATTTAAAATCTACATATCCTCCATCTATTCTTATAACATCTGGACGTTCTTGGCAAATATCTGGGGATAAATTTACTGGTTGAGAAACATCAATAACCACTGCATTTTTCTTTAAATGGGAAGGTTTTAACAAAGCATCTGGGTGGTTGGTAGCTGTAACAATTACATCGACGTCCTTTGTTTTAATACTTGTGTATGCCTCTACTTTTTCATCCAATTCTTCAGTAAGTTTATTTAATTTGTTTCTTTGCCTTCCGATTAAAATAGATTTTTCAAATTTTGGTACAAGTATCTTAGATACGGCTTCTCCAATGATTCCATAGCATCCGACAATAGCCAAAACAAGGTTTTCTGGATCTTTATTGATTTGTTTTAAAGTCTTCATAACTGCTTGGCAAGTCACGGATGCAGTATAACTATCTCCATGATTTACATAGCCTCTATAATCGACTTGTTTTTCTATCCATTTCCCTCCACAGGTAACAGATGTAGTCAATGCACCAAGCTGAATTAATTCGACACCAAGTTGATCTTGTGCAAAATTTACCGCTTCTAATATTTTTTGTCTAACTTCTTCTTTCGGCAAATTCATCATTTGCCTTGGAGTTAATTTAATCGCAATAAAATGTCCTTCAGCGCCATCAAAATTAAGTTCGGGTGAGGAAATAATTTCATCTTTTAACCAATCTTTTGACAAACTCTTTAAAAGTATGTCATTATTATCTAAATGGCCAATAGTAGCAAATTTCATTATAATCAGTGGGCTCCTAAAAAATGAAAGAAGGGTATATTAAAAGTTCTTCGATCCAAGATGTCTTACACCATAATATGCTTTTGCATCAAGCGGTTTATCAGGAGTATAAACTATCTTAACATGGCTGATAAA
>JAZKSQ010000185.1:0-3289 GCA_036625995.1 Thermoplasmatota archaeon
TGATGAAAGTATTGATGGTAATGAGGAAAAGATTTCTAGTCTGAAGGCTAAAGTGAAGGATCTTAATTATACGTTGGCGTTGGTTAGAAATAGTTTAATCGGTGTTGTATTGATTGCGGGGATTGTTTTGGTTGTCAATAAACGTTTTCATTTCGGTGAAAAAATGACTAAAGGTTTTGATTCGTTTAGAAATGGTAGAAAAGAGTATGATATTTTAGATTTTTCGGAGAATCCTAGTAAGGGTAAACCTTCTAAGAGTAAGGGTAGGTCTGCTTTGAAAAACATGTTTTCTTTTCTATTTTGGAATTAGATTTTTAGTATATTATAAATTATTTTTTTCCTATTTTTTTAATATAATATAAGTATATGATGTATGTATTAATAAAAAAACAAAGAAGTAATGATAAAAAAATAGATTTTATTTAGAAATTTATTTTATTATGGGACAAAAAATTATTTAATTTTTATAGTTTTATATTTGATTGGCGATGTTTGGTTTTTTTGTGCGTTCAAAATATTTTCAATAAAAAAACTTATCATTTTTTTATTTTTTTCATTGTATAAAGATTTTTCTTAGTTAGAGTAGTTATGTTATGAAAATGGTATCTATTTGGCTGTTTTTTTGGGTTATTTTGTTCTTTTTAATTTGATTTTTTAGATTTAATTTTATCCGTTTAATTTGTATATTAATCCTAAGTTTTATATTAATAGGGTAAAACTTAAAACTTTATTAAAATTCTTAAGGTATAAACGACATTTTTTTTCCGAAAAATATATAAACATATTATTTATTAGAGGTAATTAATTAAGGGGAGGCAAAAGAGGAAAAAAGTCCCCTAAATTAGATAAAATAAAAGATATGTTGGGAGTAAATTAAGGAGGATTCCCTAGAATTATATAAAGAATCCAATGATTTTATTGTACCCCATATCAACCAAAAAAAATAGAAAAAAAAAGAAGTTAAGGAGGAAAAAGATAAAAAATGTTTAGAAAAAAATATATTGAAAAAACAATAGCAACCATAACGGTGCTATTGATGGTAATGACAGGACTATCAGCAATGATGACTCCTGTAGTAGCCGAAAACGGAGAAGAAACACCAACACTTAGAGTATTCGGAGAAGAAAACGCAGTATATCCAACACAGTCCTATACTGATGCAGAAGATTTCATCTATACATCAGAAGAAGATCCATTCGACCCAGGAATAATAGGAAAAGACAGTATAACTTTCAACCCAGCTTTTCTAAGCGGGAATGCATACAACATAAACGCTCAAGGAGACGCAAGTGAAAAAGTATTCTTCAGAACCTTCTACGAGCCAAACTACGGACATGAAAAAGATTCTAAAATGTACAACTGCAACCCAGATATAGCGCTTGAATCCGTAGGGTCTTTCGATGCAATAGGTACAGAAACAACCTATGGTTTTGTAGGGCTTAACAGCAGAGACCCAGTACATGGTTATGAAGACGCTTCGAAAATGTATCTACCATACAAATCAACAAGTTCTTCAAAACCAGGTATGGACACCGCAGACATTTTAGATGTCTCATATGTAAAATCCGATGAAAACATAGTAGGCGGAGCAATAGAAGTTGAAAAAGAATACAACGGACATATACTATATGAAACCAAGACGTTTATGGACCACAAAATACATTTCGAATCTATTGACTCTAAAGAATTCAAAGACGATAAACTGTTGTTTGAATTAAGCTATGTGGGCAACCAAAACGAACATGCAAAAAAAACAGAGTCAGGAAATATCAGCGAAGGTGAAACCCTATACTTTAATAGAGCTAACAAAGGACAAACAAACTCCGATGCAACACATAGATGGTATATACATCTAGATGAAGTTGCACATTTTGGAGATTCAGTATACATAAAAGTCAACTTAGGACGTCGACTTGTAGCTGGTGAAACCTTCTATGTAGACGGTGTAAGATATGACATGCCTGCCCTTTACGTAAATGACTGTGATGGCTTTGGATACATCACGTTTCAGTCTCCACTTCCAAAATATAACGGAGAAGAACAAATACAGGATTTCAGCCATGTATCATCACAATACCTAGCATGTATCCCTGAAAATGAAAACATCTGGATGTTACCACCGTTTGATTCAAATCACTGGATGGTAGACGATATAGGTCTAGCAACAAATTCTTGTTCTGGTGGATATAAGATTCCAGTCGAAGGATGTATGCTTAACGATATGGTCGGTCCATTACAATTCTACTATGTAGATGAGACCACAGAGGATAGATTCGACTCAAATATAGCAGAAAGATACCACGGCGGGAAATACAACCAAGAATGGCTATGGTATAATATCTATAGTAGACCAAACAAATATACTGAATTTGTTTTACCTGACCAAGAGACAGAAAGTCATACATACAAAGATTGCAGTGGTCATGCAGATGGAAATGAATATCTGTTTACATCAAGCTTTATAGCAAACAACAGCCAAGTAGACATGGAAAGAACAGATGAATGTAAAGCTGATTGGGAACATGAAATCTATGATAGAACAAATGATGTCGCCAGGCAAAATGATCAAAATAACTATTATGGTATGCCTCGTTTAGTTTTTGAATATGATGCTTCAAACTTCGAAGATTTATATATCAACGAATATAACGGAGATGCATCAGTAAGGACATATGGACACAATAATGCAGAATATCCAACACAGTCCTACATTGGTTCAGGAGACTTTATATATAATTCAGTTAAAGATCCATTTGATCCAGGTGTAATAGAAAAAGACAGTATAACCTTCAACCCGGCTTTTATCAGTGGAGATGACTACAATATAAACGCACAGGGTGATGCTCATGAAAAAGCATTCCTACGTGCATTCTATGAACCATACTATTCACATCCAGTTGACTCAAAAATGGATGCAGCCTCTGAAGTAAACCTTGAAGGAGTAGGTGCATTCCATAGTATAGTCACAGAGACAACCTACAATTTTATAGGATACAACAGCAAAGATCCAATTGTTGGATACGAAGATAATTGTAAGATGTATCTACCATACAAATCAACTAGCTCCTCGACACCAGGTATGGATGCCGCAGATATTGTAGATGTAACAAAGATATCTAGAGGAAAAGGCAATGTAGATGGTTCAGTAGTTGTTACAAAGAAGTATGCAGACACTGATTTAATCGGTGAAACCAAACATTTCATGGATCATAAAGTTAAGTTCCAATATGTAGAAAACGACTATATAGATCAAGAAGTCGAAGGCGACAAATTATTCTTTGATATAAGC
>JAZKSQ010000186.1:0-3269 GCA_036625995.1 Thermoplasmatota archaeon
CAGCTCCACCCTTACGTCTTTCATACAGAGGTGTCGGTGAATTCCCTCATTTTATTGCTGGTTTGATGAATGCAGGATGGGGATATATTCTTATTACAGGAACTATAGATATACATCTTTTGATTTTTGCTATTCCTTTCTCCCTTCATCTTTTAAATGTTATATTAATTTTTGAGATACCTGACAGAGAAGCAGATATACATGGTGGCAAAAGAAACTTAATAGTTAAATATGGAAGAAAAAAGAGTTTTCTATTGATAAGTATTATATTTTGGCTGGCAACAATTTATTTTTCAATTCTAGCCATTTTTGGATGGAATAAAAGTTATATCAATTTTTGGATTCTAACCCTTTTTTCATTTATTCCTTCTGTTGTTTCTACATTATTTTATTTAAGAAAGTCTTTATCAGAAAAAGATAAGGCTACAAAGCTTGCTATACGTACAGCAATGTCTTTGTTTGCTTTTTCAATTATTAGTCTATTATATTTTATATATCTACAATTATAAAAATAATAATTAAATTATAATATTACATAGATAGTTAATAAATATATAGATTTTAAATAAACTAAAAAAAAGAAAAAAATAGCGTAAAAAAAAGATCTTTTTTATTCTTCTTCTATTTCGGTTATCTTTTTGTCCTTAAACAGATAAGTTTCAAGCTCTTCATGAAAAGCCGGATCCTCTCTACGAATCCACTCAATAATCATTGCCGCATGTTCCTTTTCTTCATCTCTATTATGAATCAAAATATCTTTTAGAGAATCATCTTCAGTAGCATCAATTCTTTCTTGATACCAATTTACAGCCTCTATCTCTTCTATCAAAGATTGTCGTGCACGATCAAGATCTAATGTTTTTTCACTTAATTTTTTTCTATCTTCATGTTGTATCATAAAACATCAAAAAAACCACAGCACATCCAAGTTTAAAAAATCTTCGAACACATAAAATCAAAAAAAATTATTGCAAAATAAGACCAAAAAAATCATTGTCGACAAATATCAGCGTAAATCTAGATTCTTTAAAAATAAAAAAAATACTAAAATCCTAAACTAAAAAGAACTCCACCGATAACTAAAGCAAAAACAACATTAAATATTTTTATCAAAACAGAATCTTTAACAGTATAAGAAAACAAAGGCAACATACCATGACCATCCTGAGCAATAGAACTAGCCAACAAAACAGAAAAAGGAATCATACCTGAAGAGAACATCATAACAAAAACCATATGTGGACCAGACTCAGGAACTAAGCCTACCAACACACCTATCAAAAGAACCCATCCTAAATTAGCCGAGACAAAACTTTCTAGATTCCAAAATTGAAACCCTATCTCAATAAAAAACAGGGCAAAAAACGTCCAAAGAAAAACCTTCCATAGATGTTTTTTCATAATATGTCTCCATATATGCTCCTTCAAATAATGCTCAGGAACAGTGGATACAATAAACAACGTTATCCAAAGTAAAAGAAAAAGAATGAATCTCTGCCAATTCCATATCTTCGGGCCAATAAAACCAAGACCAACCAATATAATAAATACCAAAACAGCTAAAAAAACTAGATATCTGTAAACAGTAAGATCTGGAAATTTTTTAATTATTTTTGGATCATAAATCTGACAATTTTCTTCCTCATGAATTTTCTGTAAACTACATTCAGTACAAGGCTCAAAATTAAAAAAAGACGAAAATTTATCAGCAAAAAAACCAGCGATAATACCTAATATAAAAAGCAAGATAAAAAGAATCAAAGCCTCTCTAGGAAAAAGAGTAAGCATAACAAATGCCTCATCACCACTAGTAGCAATCATACCACCTACAATCGCACCAAAAGAGATAAGACCATGAACATAAAAAGACACATCCATAAATGCACCAAGACAACCAGGAATTGAACCAAGAAACGAAGACACAACATATTGACGGTTTCTCCCACCTTTAACTATCTGCTGCATTTTACCTCTGGTTAAAACATTAAAGTAATCTACTAGCAACATCATCGTAAAAACAAATATCGTAATCATGAAGGCATGGCTAACAATGGGCATTATTTCAAACATCATCTCTACCTTTTTTCCTCAACCTATATCAATATATTTATCTTCTATTATTTCAATAATAACTCCTTGAAAAATAGAAGCTATAACCATATAAATACATAACAAAAAAACAAATAATACACCAAAATAAAAAATCATAACCGGCAAAAGAGGAATTTTAACAGCTCTATTATACAAAAAAACAGCTACCAGACCTGTCTTCATACCCTGATCCCTCAGATTTTTCAGCAAAGGATACCAAATATATATAGGGCCATGGCTTAAAATACCAAACAAAGCCGATAAAAACCATCCCTTAAAACCTGACTTTTTACCTAGATATTTTGATACTTTTTTAGGTTTTAAAAAATAATTAACCAGACCCATCAGAAAAATAACTACAACAAGCACAGGAACAATATTCAAAAAAATATTCCAGCTAGCATACAAAGAATCAATAGTTTTATCTGACTCTAGGAAAAACAAAACAATGTATAAAATTGAAACTAAAGCTAAAAAAATGAAACTGTAGAATTGATTCTTATTCTTTTTTTGCAATTTATTTTCTTTTTTCATATTCATGTTAATACCATTAATGTCAAAACAGTCGCCGCTGCCACAGCTATTGACAACAGAAAACTCAAAAGATTTCTTATTAAAGCAAATCTTTTACCCAGTATCGAAGCCTCTGCAGGCATCTGAACTACACCCACAGTAACCCAAGCAGTAATAAAAGCTGCTACAGCAAAAAGACTTACACCTTCTTTTAAAAGCTCACCGCCGATGATATAACTCGTAATAGGATTTCCTGCTGATATACTACCTAAAATCGAACCAAATAATGCGTCTCTAAAAAGCTCGCCGTTAAAGACCGATGAAATTACTTCTGATGGAACAAAGATTTTAAATAAACCAACAACCAGAATAACGCTTATTAAAACAGGAAAAGATTTACCAAAAGCTTTTATTGCTTTATAAAAAGAATTTACTATACTATTATTTTTTCCGTCTAACATATTCATCTTCGTTTAAATTCAAAAGTTAAAAATTTAATTTTTTTTATCTACAATAATGGTAAAGCAACTTAAATAGGGGTTATGTAATATCGTAAAAAGCTAAAATAATTCCAATTTTCCGAAATATCTTAAACCATACATAATTATCTTTTTTTTATACTCTCCTCATATAGAATTTATTTTCTTTATATCCTATTTCAACAA
>JAZKSQ010000187.1:0-3215 GCA_036625995.1 Thermoplasmatota archaeon
ATTTAAAACATCGTTAGATGTTTTCTTCCCTTGAGGGATAGCCACGACATTTATGTCATGGATGGGTGACAATAATGTGCTTTTTTTCCTGTTTTTTGTATAAAAATTCTATATTTTTTGTTTTATTTTTTCTTGTAATCCTCTTATAAATTCAGTCCATTCTGGCCTTAGGTTTTTAGGTATGAAATGGTTTGTTGAGTTTCCTATATAGTAGGAGTTTTGTTCCATTTCTTCTGTTTTTTTTAATAGTTTTTTTAAAAAAATATTTTGTTTAAGATTGATGTGGTAATGTTTGGATAGCTTGTCTAGTGCTTTATATACGTTTTTTTTATCGAAGTTTAGTTCAAGGCCGTAGAAGAGGTCGTATATGTCTTTTCCTTCTGTTCTTCGGTATAGTGATACGAGTTTTTGTGCTATTAGGTCTTCCAGTGAATAAACATTGAAGTTTGTTGCTTCTATTGGTAGGTATTGTGATTGTAGCAATATTTTGTGGGGTGATTTTGCTGATTTTTTTTGGTTTAAATAGAATTCTACTTGTACTCTATCTTTTTCTTGTATTTGGTTGATGTATTGACAGTCGAATCGTATGGTTCTATGTAGTATTCTAGGTTTTGAGACTTTGAAGTCTTTGATTTTTTTCATGTTTTTTTTAAGGTTTTGTATTTTTTGTCTTATTTTTGTTTTTGTTGTGTAGTCTAGATCTATGTCTTCTGAGAATCTTCCTTTGTTTTTTTCATATAGGTATCCTCTGTTGAAGGCGGTTCCTCCTTTTAGTATGATTTGTTGGTTGGAAAATATGTTGTTTAGCTGTTTTAAAAGTAGGGATATTCTTTCTTCTTTGGATAGATATTTTATTCCTAGGCCTGTTTTTACGGCTTGTAGTTTTAGTATGTCCAAATCAATCATTTTTTTGTTATCCCTCTGATAGAAGTGTTTTTTTTCCTATGTTGTCTAGTAGTTTCCATTTTTTGATGTATTGTCCTTTGGATTTTTTGGTGGGTAGAAGACGTGTTTTATTTCCTATGTTTTTTTTAAATGTTTCAAGGAAATATTTTGGTGGTTTTATCATTTTTTTTTGGTTCATTAGGTCTAGGATGTATCCTGTTCTTTGAAATAGTGATTTGGAGGCGAATTTTTTGAAGTATTGAAGAAGTTTTTGCCATTTTATTTTATTTGTGTTATTAAGTGCGTTTATGATTTCTTGGTATCCTCCTGCGTATTGTGGTTTATAAAAGCAGTCGAAAAATGTTTTTTCTAGATTTGATGTGTAGAGGTTTTTGTAATAGGTTATGCCGGTGGCTTTTTTTCCCATTGAGACTGTTTTAAATAGATAGTTTCCGATTTTTATTTCCTGTGATTTTTTGGGGTTTATTATAAAGATTGTGAATGGTTCGTAGGAGGTTAGGTCATATATTCTTAGTGCTGATGAAAATCCTATGTATCCTTGTGTTAGGTGTTGTGCTATTTTGAATGGGTTTTTTATTATGGGTTTTTGTGACGGTGTTTCGTTTATTAGGTATAGTCCTCTTTTGATAGATGTTAGGTATCCTTTTTTCATTAGTTTATGGCAGATTTTGTTTATTTTTTTTGGGGGATATTTTGGAAATATTTTTTGTATATGTGAGTTGTTGATTATGTCTGTTTTCTTGATTGTGGAAAAAAGTATTTGTTCTTCTCTGGTTAGATAGTTTTTTTTATGCATTTAATTCCTTATAAGGTAATTATGTATATAAAAATTTCTATGGATTTCGTTTAGACTATTCTGATTTTTTAAAGAAAGTTTAGTTTTATTTCTGTTATGGTTTTTAATAAATGTGATTCTAAATTGGAGATACTGTTATAATTTATATTTGGTTGTGTTGTTTTTTTCATTATATCAGGATATGTTTTATAGTAGTTTATTGTTTGTGTTATGTGGTGATGACGATTTTTTTTTATGTGTTATATTGCTTTTAAATAACATTTTTGTTAACTTACTAAAAACAAAACACCTAGTTATGGATGATTTTTAGAGGTTAGGGGAAAAGGGTTGAATTTTTTGGTTTAATTTTGATTGGCATCCAGCCGATAGTCTATATGAGGTAGAGGATATGGATGTTTTGTAAATCCCTTTTTTTTGTTTTATATAAAATTATTTGGGTTTATTTTATCCTAAAAGTTAAATACCTATCCTTATATTAAAAGTTTGTTTAAAAACTTTGTTTGTTTAGTCTAGGGTAGCATAAGTCGAGGAGGAAATCGAGAAGTTATGTCTAAATGTGGTCATAAGCTATGTGGACGAGAAAAAAGAGTGTGGATTCCCTGCGGGGATGACAACAGTAGATCTATAGAGAAACATCCTTGGTGTACACGTTGTGGTCTGGTTAAAAATATTTCTGAGGACCGTCCGCATAAAATGGGTTATTGGATGAATCTATTATCTTTTTTGTCTGAGGTTTTTGATTTTACACAGGTTCAAAAAAGGCTTATGGCACGTGAAATCCAACAAAATGAGTATTTGGACGATGATTTTGGAGCTTTCGGGTCATCTCAAAAAGAAAGTTTTAAAAACATAATATGTAGATATTCTAAAATAGATAAAAGAACCATTGAACAAAAAATAAAAAAACTATAAAAAAAAATAAAGCAAAAAAAAAAGAATAGTTGCTTTTGGTCTACTATATTGCTGAATTGACCCCCCATATACTGGAATGGAATGGTTTTTTTCGAGGAGAAAAAAAAGATTTTTTGGAGGATGGGGGAATGATAGGTAGGCTAGTAGACAATACTAGCCTAAGCTATGTCAAAAAAAAAATAAATGTATTTTTTGGGAGGGGAAAAAAAGAGTTTGGTTGAAGATAAAGTGAGTGACAAACGACAGGAGGATGTAAAGATTCAGACTGATCTTCAGGAAATGATAGATAGTGACAAGTCTATCCTGAAACATTTGGCTCGAGCCAAAGGAGAACTGCTAGAAGGAGAGGGTCTTTCTTCTCGTATGAAACCGCAGAAAACAGATAAGGATATTGGTGGTGTCTTGGCTGTTATCCCCTGTTATAACGAGGAAGCAACTATAGGTAGTGTTATAGTTAAAGCCAGGCGTTATGTCGATGAAATACTTGTGGTAGATGATGGCAGCAGTGATGATACCGCAGGTGTGGCAAAAGAACTAGGTGCCAGCGTGGTAAGTCATAGTATGAATCGTGGTAAAAGCGCTGGAGTAAAAACTGGTTTTA
>JAZKSQ010000188.1:0-3208 GCA_036625995.1 Thermoplasmatota archaeon
GAGAGGTGAGAAGTTGGATTGTTGAACAGTTTTCTATGGAGAAACGCGAACAAAAACTTGTGGAAACAATGAAAAAAATTGAAGAGGAAAAAATATGAAGGTTGCTATGGTGGTACCACGATATCCGCCAAATATACATGGTGGAGGAGAAATTAGTTGTAAACTCTTAGTAGACACTTTAAGAAAAAAAGATGTAGATGTAGAGGTGTTTTCTTTTGACAGAGTTTTTCCACATATTTGGTCTAAACTATATTTAAATTACAAAGCAGTTGGCTATTTGAAGGATAAAGTTGATGATTTTGATGTCTTTCATACCTATAATATGGATTTACTGCCGGCTGTTGGAAGGTTAACAAAAAAATTTGGTATAAACAGTGTTGCAACGTTGAATGGTATTGTTTTTTCTCCATCTATGAGTACATACAGGTTTAAATATTTGAGTCCAAAGTTTTATCGGAATCTTATCTGTTTTAATTCTATAAAAAACATATCATGTTTTACTACTTTATTTCAGGTTTTTAAAGATAAATGGGTTGAAGATGGTTTAGATAAGGATAAGATTACTGTTATTCCAAACATGTTGGATCCAAGTTTTAAACCAGAGAAAAGAAAAAAAAGTGAGGATGAGATAAGGCTGCTTCATGTTGGCAACTTTTCTCCTACTCGTAAAGAGGAAATTGAGACATTGATAAAGAGTTATTCTAAACTGAAAAAACAGGATGTTTCATTGAAAATGGTGGGTAAAGGAAAAGAAAAAGTGGAAGCATTGGTTGAGAGGTATAAACCTAAAAATAGCGTTAATCATCTGGGTGAAAAAGATTATGAAGAACTACCTTCGATTTATGCAGATTCGGATATTTTTGTTCATCCTTCTTCCCTGCCGAAAACAGCGGATCGAGTAATTTATGAAGCGATGTTGAGTGGTGTATGTGTAGTTACAACAGGTAATGATTATTATTCACAGGTTATAAGAAATAAAAAAGATGGTTTGCTTCTCTACCCGATGAATTCAGAGAAACTTGCAGAGAACATCCAAATGTTGATTGATAACCCTGAGTTGAGAAAAAAGATGGCTGAGTCAGGTAAAAAAAGAGTACAGAATGTTTGTAACCCCAATCGGGTTACAGATAGATATATCCGTGTTTATGAAGATTTAATCAAATAGTTTTTTTACTTTGTATAAAAGTGATATATTCATTGAAAAATATTTATGGTGGTTTTGATATTCTGTGCGTTTGATGGAAAAAAAATGTAATGTTTTTCTTCATATCGGTATGCAGCGAACAGGTAGCACTTTTATGCAGGATGAAGTGTTTTCTAAAGTCAGCAGAGAAAACGAAGAATACAATTATATTGGGAGAGAAGAAAAGGTTGTATCTGTTTTAAGAAATTTAGAAGATCTTAATCCTGAAAAAATAGAGGATCAGGTTTTATCGGAATTAGAAGATGAGAAAATCAATATTATTTCCGGTGAAAATATCTACTGTCATATGTGGGAAAAGGAAGATGAAAGATATGATAAATTAGAAAAGATCTATCATCTTTTTCCAGATGGAAAAATTATATTTGGGGTGAGAGAAAAAGAGGATTTGTTGGTATCGTGGTATAAAAAATATGTTGTAAACGGTGGAACTCTTAAAATTGAAGATTTTTTAGAAGAAATCGTAAATACTGATAAGTTGGAGTATAAGCCATATTTAGAAGAATTACAGTGTTATTTTGGGAAGGAAAATGTTTTTGTTTACAGGTTAAGGGAATTAAAAAAAGATCCAGAAGCATTGGTAGAAAAGGTTTGTAGTTTTATTGGTTCAAAACCTGTTTCTTTTAAAAATGTAAAACATAATGTAGGTTATTCACTTTGGCAACTCAAAGTTTCTCGGGTTTTGAATAATCTTTTTAAATCATCTAAAAACCCTGATGGTTTGATTCCTTTGCATCATAGATTACATATTCACCGTATGATTTTTCAAAATATACCTCTTCCTAAACCTTTTAGAGGTAAAGAAGTTACATTAAAGGATCTAAAATCATAGTTTTTATACAGATAAATTCTACAATTTGGAAGATATAAAAAATGATTAAAACTACATATAACGTATGTGAAAAATTTGGGTGGAATCAGAATAGAAGTTTTCCTTTGGAACCAATTCTTCAAAAAAATATTGGGTATCGACGAGCTTATTATATGTTATTGCAGCCTTTATCTGCTTTTTCAAAGGGTTTTAATTTTATGAAGGAAAACTGGGATTATGCAATAGTTTTGGATTCATGTAGATATGATGTTTTTGAAAAAGTAAATTGGATACCTGGCAGGTTGCAAAAAAAACAGTCGATAGCCTCTGCGACCATGGAATGGATAAAAAAAACTATTACAAAAGATTTTATGGATACAGTAGTAATAACTGCAAATCCTTTTTTGTCACCTTTGAAATTAAGAGAGATTACTGGTAAAGCAAAACGTTTCTATAAAAACATACCTGCTTGGGAGATAGGTTTAGACAGAAAGCTAGGTGTTGCTCCACCTTGGACTATGTTAGAAATGAGTAAAAAAAGAATAAAAAAGTTTAAAGATAAAAAAATGTTATTTTGGTTTAATCAACCTCATAGCCCCTATTTAAAATATGATAAAAAAAGAGATGAGATTATCAAAGGAACTAGCCCTGGAAGTATGGCTTCTGGGGAAAGCTCGATGAAAGAAATGAAGGAGGATTATGTAGCAAACCTAGTGATAGTTTTAGAATATATTTCTAAACTCGTTGAATATCTTGATGGAAAAATTATAATTACAGCAGATCATGGTGAATGTTTCGGGGAGATGGGGGTTTTCACTCATCCGCAGAGAGTGCATATACCGCCGTTGGTGGATGTACCATATTTTGAAATTGAGAAATAATGCATAGATTAGAAAAAGATAGATTACAATTAATGATACGTATACAAAAAAATTGCGATAAAGTATTTTAAAAATCTATAGGGAATGAATAAAGGAAATCTAATAAAAATTGTTAATTGGTTTGTTATGAGAAAGAATAAAAGAATATGTTTTGTCGGTAAACTATCACGTGTTTTCATTGAAAGAGATTATAATATATTGAAAAAATATTTTGATGTAAATTTGGTGGAGCCAGAAGTTGGTTTAACTGGTTTGTTAAAAACTTTTATATCTGTTGGAAAAAATGTGAAAAATTCGGATTTGGTTTTTTGTTGG
>JAZKSQ010000189.1:0-3200 GCA_036625995.1 Thermoplasmatota archaeon
ACAGAGATTTTAATCTAAAAAAAAATGTTAGATTTATTTTTGAGGTTTTATTTGATTTGATAACCATTATTTTAGCAGAAGCAGAAATTGAGTTGATCCCAGATAAAATAAGAGGACATCCTGCCGTGGTTTCTTCAGCTAAAAAAAGAGGGAAAAAAACATCTGAAATACTTTTAGATTCCAACTTCCATCACAGAGCCATGCAAAAACTAAATGAAAAACACAGGAGAGGACGACCCGACATATCACATATTTTTTTACTTACAGTTCTAGAATCAATAGCAAATAAAAAAAACCAGGTAAAAACATTTATTCATACTAGAAACAACGAAGTACTTAAAATCGATAGTAAAACTAGAATTATGAGAAACTATAGCCGCTACATGGGATTATTAGAACAGTTATTTAAGAAAAAAGTTGTGCCTAACGAAAAAAAACCTCTTTTATCTATGAGAAAAAACATGAGTCTGGATGATTTAATCAAAAAAGAAAAACCTGATTATAGCCTTTGTTTTTCATCCACAAAAAAAACAGGGTCTTTATCAAAATATTTTACTGATCTAAAAAATGAAGAAAATCCAGAAAATATTTTATGTCTAATAGGTGGTTTTCCCAAAGGTGATTTTTCTTCAAATGTAGAAAAATTAAGTGATGATTGCATATCTATTTTTTCAGAAAACCTTACTGCTTGGACTATAGCAAACGAAGTGCTGGTAAATTATAACAATATCTTCTGAAAAAAAATAAATAATAAAAAATTTTTTTTATTTATTAAGTGTGACCATTATAGCTATTTGAGCCCACATACGGTTTTCTGCCTCGTCAAAAATCACGCTTTGTGGTCCATGTGCTACTTTTTTTGTTACTTCTTTACCATAATAAGCTGGTAGACAATGAAGAAAAATGGCATCAGATTTTGCTTTATTCATTTTTGCTTCGTCTACTGTATATCCTTGAAAATCCTTTATCCTTTGTTTTTTTTCATCTTCATCACCCATAGATACCCATGTATCCGTAGCTATCACATCTGCATCTTTAGTAGCATCCTTGATTTTATCCGTTATTTCTACTTTAACTGGGAATTCTTTTGCTTTATCGACATAGTATTTTTCTGGCCAATATTTTTTTGGAGAAACTATCTTAACATTTATTCCAGCTATTGCACATCCTAGTAGATATGAATGAGACATATTGTTTCTACCGTCTCCTAGATAGACGAAGTTTAGATTCTTCAGATTTTTTTTATGTTCTTTTATCGTCATAAGGTCGGTTATCACTTGACAGGGATGTTCTTTGTCATCCAGTCCACTGATAACTGGTATGGTAGCGTTTTTGGCTAGTTCCTTCATTTTTTTATTGCTGTTAGCTCTATACATTATCATATCTAGATATCTTGAAAGTACTAGCGCTGTATCCTCTATTGTTTCTCCTCTACCTAGTTGTATGTCGTTTTTACTTAGAAATAATGCATGTCCACCAAGTTTTTGCATTCCTACTTCAAAGCTTACTCTTGTCCGTGTGCTTGATTTTTCAAATATCATTCCTAGTGTTTTATCTTTGAGACGCTTAATTTCTTCGTCTTTTTTTGCTTTCTTTTTAAGCTTTATAGCTAAATCAATTATCTCTTCAAGGTTTTCTTTTACATCTAGCATTGAGATTAAGTTTTTTATGTTATCACCCAAATATTTTTTTTTTCATTTATTTAGTCTATTTAGTAATTGGAAAAAAATATATTATTCTTTGTTATTTTTTATTTTGATATGCTTTTGAATCAAAAAACATTGTTTATTTTAATCTCATTTGGTACTTTAATCTGGATATCTTTAACTTTTATCGTTTTCCTATCTTTAAAGAAAAGTTATGAAAAAAAAGAAATTGTTTCATGCAAAACAGCTTTTAGCATATGGTTTATGGAAAACTATTCATATTGTTCTTGTTTCTTCAACATATTTTTTTGAGTTATTAAATCTTAAAATAGAAGGATTTTTCCATCTTATATCTGGTGTTTTTTTTTAATTGTAATAGGTCTTTATATTATGTTTTCAGGTATGTATGAATTTAAATCAATTAAAAAGATGCCGGGTCTTGATAATTCATTTTTAGTTAATAAAGGGATTTATAAAAAAACTAGAAATCCACAGTATCTAGGTTGGTTCATGGTTTTATTTGGGATATCTTTAATTGTATCGTCTGTTTTAGCCTTTATTTATATCATATTATTTGTTTTCATGACTCATATAAGATTAGTTAAATTTGAAGAGCCTTATTTATCTTTAATTTTTGGAAAAGAATATACTAGCTATAGAAAAAATGTTCCAAGATATTTTTAGCTTATTTTTTCGCTATAATAATTTTTATAGGAAAGTTAAAGAGTACTATGCTAGTTAATTTTTCATTTAAAATTTTAAAACCTGTCTTTTTTAACTCTGTTGTTGGTCTAATCGGTCTGCTGGATGCTCTGTATCCACATATTACCGGCCATATAGGATAAAACCAGTCATAAAAAACATCTGGCAATTTTTTTTAATTTCTCTCCTTCTTTACACATTGAAACAATTGCCGCTCTTCCCCCTGGTTTTAAAACACGTTTTATTTCAAAAGCTAATTTTTGTAGATCAAGTATAAAACTTGCAAAAACAACGTCGAAAGAATTACTTTTATATGGCATATCTAAAGCATTTGCTTTTTTTAAAATAACTTTATCTAGCATTTTTTTATTTTTCAGTCTTTTTTTGTTACTCTATGCATTGCTTCTGAAAAATCTATTCCATGAATTTTTTTGTAGGATTTATCAAATCTATAATTTTTTCTAAAAACCCATCCAGTCCCAAAAGCTACATCCAGTATTTTTTCATCTTTTTTTATATCTAGAAGTTTAAAGGCCTCTAAATTAGGTTTAATTTCAAATACTCCCATAATTAGATGATAGCTTTTTCATGAACAATCATATTTGTTTTTAGCCCCTTTTTTAGTATATATTACTTCATGAACTTTTTCTAATGTCATACAGTATTTGTCTCAAAATTATCTTAAAAAATACTTAATAAAACCCCCTTCTATTTATTATTTCCTAAAAAAATAATAATGCAATATATAAACCATAATTATTGGTCTATAAAAAAAAGAGGTGTTTCAAAGGCAAATTTTTTACTTTCTTTTGATATATCTTTTTTCTAAAGGATTGAATTCTCATGGGTGTA
>JAZKSQ010000190.1:0-3163 GCA_036625995.1 Thermoplasmatota archaeon
CTACGGAGAAGAAGAAAAAATCAAAGGAATGAAAGACTATAAAAGAACCTACGAATTATCACAACCAAAAAAAATAGATGAAGAAATGCCATTACAGCTTTCTTATAGGCATCTAGCAACCTTGGTTCAAATTGAAGAAAAATGGAATAATCTAAAAAAAATCCTGTTAAGAACAGAACAAATACCTGAAAATATCAAAAAAGAAGACGAAAAAAGAATACGTCGAAGAGCTGAACACGCAAACTTTTGGATCCAAAAATATGCTCCTAAACAAATACTTTTCAAAGTCAAGAAAGAATTACCAAAAATCAATCTTTCTAAAAAACAAAAGGATTTCCTTCAAAATCTAAAAAAAGAATTTGAGTCTAAAAAATGGAATGGAGAAAACATACACCAGGCTATATATGATGCAGTTGAAAAAACAGAGATAAAACCAGGATTAGGATTTAAGACAATATATCAGATAATTTTAAACAAAAACAAGGGGCCAAGAGCAGGATATTTCCTGTCTAACCTTGAAAAAGAGTTTGTAATAAATAGAATAAGCAAAGCAATATAAAAAAATTTTAGATTTATTTTTTTTTTATGAAAATCTATCTTGAAGTCTACGGATGTGCGGCTAACAAAAATGATTCATACATTTTAAGGGGCATACTTAAAGAAAATAACTTTCGAATAGTTAAAAACATAGAAGATGCAGATTTCATTATAATTTTTACCTGTACAGTTATAAATACTACAGAACAGAGAATGCTTTCACGTCTGAGAGAATTTAAACAAACAGAAAAAAAAGTAATAGTTGCAGGATGTATGGCTTCAGTCCAACAAAAAAATATTAAAAAAATATTACCTGAAGCCATAACTTTGCCTCCTCAAAAAATAGGAAAAATAAAAGAAATATTGGGAAAAAAACTTTCCAAAAAAAAAACATTGGATAAATCATATCTTCCTAGATATTACGATAAAATAACTGCACCAATCTCAATATCAGAAGGATGTCCTTATTCCTGCAGTTACTGCATAACACGTCTAGCCAGAGGAAAATTAAAAAGTTTCTCTGAAAAAAAAATAATATCCAACATAAAAAATGCCTTACAACAGGGATGTAGAGAAATACAGCTTACCTCACAAGATACTGCATCCTACGGATTAGAAAAAAACACCGACTTAGGAATTCTTCTAAAAAAAACATCTAGCATTAAAAAAGATTTTAGGATAAGAGTAGGAATGATGAATCCTAGATCTGTACAAAAAAATCTTAAATCAATTATAGAAGGATTCCAACATCCCAACATATATAGATTTTTGCATCTACCAGTACAGTCAGGAAATGACGAAATACTATCCAAAATGAATAGAGGATATACAGTCGATGATTTCAAAGAGATAGTCAAGAAATTCCGTCAGTCTTATCCGGATATGTTTCTAACAACCGATTTTATAGTAGGTTTCCCAACATAAACAAAAGAACAATTTCAAGACTCAATCAAACTTTCCAAAAATATCAATCCAGACAGAATTAATATCACCCGTTTTTCAGCCCGGCCTTATACCAAGGCAAAAAAGATGTCCGGTAGAATCGATACGGCAGTAGTAAAAAAAAGATCAAAAAATTTTTCTAGAATAATCCAAGATATGAATTTAGAGAAAAACAAAGAAGAAATTGGAAAAGAACATGAAGTTTTAATCCTTAAAAAAAGAAAAAATATATCCTACTTAGGACGGACTGAAAACTACAAAATCGTAATTATCTATGATGATCTTAAAAAAGGATATTTTTATCCTGTAAAAATTACAGGCATGGAAAAAAATTTTTTAACAGGAAATATTAAATAGACTTATAACGTTTTGCAGGATTGGTGGAAGGGATGATTCGAGTTGCCATAAATGGATTTGGAAGAATAGGACGAAATGTACTAAGAGCTGCATTGACCCATTCTCAATACGGTAAAAAATTTCAAATAGTTGCAATAAACGATTTAAGTAACGCTGAGACTCTAACTCATCTATTGAAATACGATTCAATATATGGACGTTTTAATGGAGACGTAGAACTAAAGAACAAAAACTTAATTGTAAATGGCAAAAAAATAAAACTTTTTTCCAAAGTAAAACCGATTAAATTACCCTGGAAAAAACTAGATATAGATGTAGTAATAGAATCAACTGGCGTTTTCAGAGATAGAAAGGATGCATACCAACATATAAAAGCAGGTGCAAAAAAAGTAATTATTTCAGCTCCATCAAAAAACCCTGATTTAACAGTAGTATTAGGGGTAAACGAAAACTTGTATGATTCGAATAAACATCATATAATATCAAATGCATCTTGCACTACAAACAGTCTAGCTCCACCCTTAAAAGTCTTAAATGATGTCTATGGAGTTGAACAAGGGTTTATGACTACTGTTCACTCATATACGGGAAACCAGAGAATTTTAGATTTCCCACATAAAGATCTAAGAAGAGCGAGAGCTGCAGCAGTTTCAATAATACCAACTACCACTGGTGCAGCCAAGGCAACAGGCACCGTTATACCAGAACTTCAAGGAAAAATCGATGGAATGGCTATGAGAGTTCCAACACCTGATGGATCAATTACCGATGTGACATGTCTACTAAAAGAAGAAGTAACAAAAGAAGAAGTAAACGATACCTTCAAAAAAGCATCTGAAAACCAAATGAAAGGCATACTAGGTTATACCGAGGAACCTATTGTTTCAGTAGATATTATAGGGAATCCTAATTCAGCGATTATAGACGGACTCAGCACTAACGTAAACGGAAAATCCAGTCGTCTTGTAAAATTCCTCTCTTGGTATGACAATGAATGGGGATACAGTTGCCGGCTAGTGGACTTAATAAACTATATCTATTCAAAAAAATATAAAAAAATGGAAAAAATGCAAACTACAACAGTATAAAAAAAATAAAAACATTTTTTTTATTCATATTAAGATGGTTTATATAATCGGATATTGATAACATTTTTTAATAACATAAATTAAAGGTTTTGAATAATATGCTTGAAGAATATAACACTCTAGATGATTTTGATTTTGAGAATAAAACAGTATTATTACGCGTAGATTTCAATATGCCATTAGATAAAGAAACTTTGGAGATACTTGATGATACAAGAATAAAAAGAGTTCTTTCAACT
>JAZKSQ010000191.1:0-3144 GCA_036625995.1 Thermoplasmatota archaeon
CCTTGGACCTCTGCAGGACAGCGCCCTGAACGCTGCGCCGTTGGCCATGCTTGGCAACCCCTGCAAAGATATAGTTTTTTTAACGCATTTAATCTAAATAAAATATTGTTTTTTTACTTATTTTTTTAAGTTAAAAGTACATAAGAGCTAAATCGGTTTACATATCTCTTCTTCTATTCTTTGTATTTATAATAATCATCCCATTCGTTATTAATTTTTTTAACTAGGTATCTAAGCCTGTGTTTATCATATGCTTCAGCTGTCTGTCGACAATTGGGACATAGAACTAACAGGTTATCAGGTTTTTTAATTGTGTCATCTTTCAAATCTTTGTCTATCACAAATAATTCAAGGACGCCTTCTCTACTTCCGCATCTTTCACATTTTCCATTAGCACGTCCATATATCAGAGAAAATTTCAACATATCGGATATATCAGAATCTAAACAATTTAATTTTTTATCGTTTTCTTTTAAATCATCGTAGTTTTTTTTGGATTGTATATTTTCTCTAATAAAATAATTTTTTTCACTAGAAAATTTATTTCTCTGGTTTTTAAGAATATAGTTTAAAAAAACAAAAAAGACCGAAGCTGTCAAAACTGAAGATATAACCCATTCTAAAAAAATATAGTTTTTTGGAAAAGGATTATAAAAATAGAAAAAAATTCCTAAAGTTGAAGTAAGAAATAGAATCACCACTAGTGAGGCAAAATGATAATTGTTTTTCTCTCCAATCATCTATTAACAACTATCCCTATACTAAGAAAGGTTAGTGAAAAAAATATTTATTAAACTTTCTAAAAAACCTAAGAAATGTAAGTCTAAAGTTTTTTCACTGATAAACTATAAGTATTTCTTTAATTATTGCCATCCTCAAAAAAAGCAAAAGAATGGATAAATTTGTCATCCTTGGCCCGGTTGGTGTAGTCTGGTAACATATGGGACTGTGGATCCTTTGTGCCGGGTTCAAATCCCGGGCCGGGCCTTACAGTAACGGTTAAAAACGCAAATTTTTTTTTATCTAGATTTATCCATGTTTTTTAAAATAGAATAGAAATAAAACAATATATAACCTATAATAGGGTAAAAAGGCTGTTTTGTATCAATATGATGAGAATAGAATGATACTTACAATGAAGTAAAATAGATAAGCTTATTTAAAAAATAGATACTAATATATATATATATATATATATCATATATAGCTTTAAATTCTGTTCTTTTTAAAATAATTTGAGGACTGTCCTCTCTTTTGTGTCAATATTTCCTGCATAATCAAATGCTTTTATTTTAAGTGTATGTCTACGAAGAGAAAAATCATTCCAAAACCAGTTGAAAGGTTCTGATGTAACAGTTTTTTTTAACCTACCGTCGATATAAAACTCTACTTTTTTAATTCCAGTCTGATAATCTTTAGCGTCAACTTCAACGTTAATGTCACCTAAAATAATAGACTTATCAATTTTTTTATGGATTTTTGTGTTATCAAAATAAATATAGTTCTTCTCAGGTTTTTTAAAGCTTGCTATAGGTTTGTTTTTATCATAACTTGCGGAGATACATACATCATCAATTATCCATAAATCATTAGATCCATCGCCTTCCCAAGAGTAATGCCAGCCTATAATAATATTGTCTTTACCTCTGAATGAATCCAGGTTAATTGTGATAGGGTGTTCGAACTTATTATATATATCGGATTCGCTGACACCATAACTGAAACGTTTCTCTCTTAAATCCGCTAGGTTATTCCAAGTGTTTCCATAATCATCACTTATTTTTATAGAATATGTATTATTGACACGTATCGTATATGGAAAAGGCATTGTGATTTTCTGTGTAGGAACATAAATACTCCAGAATTGTAGTTTATAATTGTATAATGATGGATTGTCAAGATCTATTGATGGTGATATAAGCCATTCATTCGATTGGTTCTTATGTTCTTCTGTTTCTTTATGGCCATCATTTCGCCAAACCAATGCAGAAAATTGTCCGTTGTTTACAAACGGTGAGTGTAATAGATAATGATAATTTTTATGTGTGTATGAAAAGTTTCTATTGATTCGTGACCAGTAGTGAGTTAATTTTTTCTTTTTTGCTTTATGTCCTGTACAGATACCATCTACATCCCATCCTGGAGGCGCCGGATAATCTTCCTCTGTATCGGATTTCCATTCTTTTTCAAAACTTGTTTCAAATATAATTTTTGTTTTAGATGCCAAAGGATTAGTATCTTCTTTTTGATCGATTCTATCTTTGTTTTTATGGTTTATGCTAAAAGCAGATATTGTCCCCGATCCTAAAAACAATATTATTATGATTACCGCTAATCCTTTTTTCCATAGTTCTTTCTTCATATTTTTTTTCTTTCCTCTAGATTGAATCTCTCTAATTTAACAGATGTATTCGATATTATGAATAGATTGTTTTAATATAAATATGCTACGATTAAAATAAAAATTGATGTTTTATATCACAAAGATTGATTATTAAATGATTACTTATTTTATGATCTTTTGTTTTTGAAAGAATCTGCTTTAAAATCAAAAATAATTAGATAAAGTGCATTAATTTTATAATTACCCTTATAGAGGAAGATTAGGTAAGACTTGTCAAAGAATAGTTAAATATTAAAATTCAAGATAATTTTAACTATGGACAAAAAGGATAAGAAATTACGTCAATTTTACAAGGATGCATTATCCTCTTCATTCTCAAGAAAGGGTTTATCGCCCTTTTTGTCTAGGAAATATGCTGAAATTATAATAGCAAAAAAGAAAAAAACAGGCTAAATTAATAAAAATAAATATTTTCCGTTAACTTTTTTTTACATTCTTTAATTCTTATCGAAAAAACAATGTTTTTTTATTGTTTCAACATTCTGCCAATAATTTTATTTGTTACAATATTGTCAAGTTTTATATAACCTGTCTATAATTCATAACATTAACAGATGTTCATCCTAATAACAGGTGTAAGATAAAAATGGCTAAAAGAAGTAGAGAACAAATAAGAAAAGATGAAAAAAAAATCATAAAACTTTTAGAAGTTGACTCAAGCCAAACGCCTAACGAGATCGCTAATAAACTTGGTTTTAGTAGACAGAAAGCCTGGCGGATCATCAAAAGACTGGAAAAGA
>JAZKSQ010000192.1:0-3121 GCA_036625995.1 Thermoplasmatota archaeon
AAGACTATACAAAGGTTGATCAGGATTTCCTAATATAAACCGGGAGATAAAATCTCCAAAAAAACTGTTGGTTAAAAAACCTACTATCGTTGTAATTAAACCTAGCCATATACCCATAAAAGACCAGTTTTTAATCATCCCGCTAACTTTTCCAAGCTTGAAAAAACCAAACATTGAAAGAGAAAGTATAACTAAACCGTATCCTGCATCTCCTAACATAAAACCAAAAAACAGTACAAAAAAGAAACCCATGATTACAGATGGATCAAGCTCATTGTATTTAGGAGTGGCAAACATTTCTAAAAGCCCTTTAAAGGATTTAGCCCAAGATGGAGTCTCTAAATGAGTAGGGGGGTTATCAGGATTCATAGAGGGTTTTTTAAAACTAAAAGTTACATGTCCATCAGTAACATCTTCTACCTCATTTTTTAAAAGATGTTGTTTTTTTTCTAAAACCCATCCTTTTATTAGATATGTAGAATTCGTCTTTGAAAAATTTTTAGTTATTTCATTTCTTTGTCTTTCTAAAATGATTTCTTCTTTTAAAGCTAAAAGATCATCCAAACTATCCCTTACGTATTCACGTAGTTTTTCAACCAGTTTTTTTCTTTGTTTATCTAAACTATTAATCTCACCTTTGAAGTCGTATATTAGTTCAGATGGTTTACCTTGAAGATTCGATAAATCAAACTCTTCTATTTTGCCTCTGGTTATTTTGTCTATATCTTTTTTTTCCGAGATATATCCCGCTATTAAAACCGCCCATTCAACTTTTTTTCCTTTCACAAATTTTGAAGTACTGTATGTGGTTTTTTCCAGTCTATCTAGCTTTCTAGATAATTCTTCTAAGCCTGATGTTTTTCCAGCTTTTATATATAAATATTTTGATTCCCCAACATTTGATAAATCAATATCAAAATCTGTTAGATATCTTATCTGACTTAATTTATCTTGTATTTGTTGTTTTTTTTCTATGTTTTTCTGTATTTTTTCTTCTTTTTCTAAGATATCATTTTCGATTTGATTAAGAAAACTTTCTGCATATGAATAAAGTTCTTCCAGGTCTTTTTTTTCGACTTTTTTTCTTTTAATTTCAGGTGGCTGTAAAAGACTTTTAATACCTGTTTTTTTCGGCTTTATTTTTTTAAGTATATCTATCAGTCTGTTAATACGTATTTCATAGTTGGCACAAAGTGAGGCATCTGGGCTGCTTTTACTTTTTTCAAATTCTTTTAATATTTCAGGTTCCTCTTTTGATATATCTAATATTTCCATCAGTCCTTTTTTATGCAGTTTTTCTATGGTTTCATCTAGATACTTTTTATGTACGAGTATCGATGTTTTTTTCATTGGTGATGGAAAAAGAATTTTTTATTCACCCCTTGGATATTTCTTCTGTTATCAGCTTAACTGCTTCGGATTTTTTCTTAGAAGCTTTTTTTTCCATATTTTTTGTTTCTTCTATTCCTTTTTCTTTTATTTTTTCAGCTTTTTTTTCCGCGTTTTTTTCAGCCTTTTTAATTTTTTTTTCAGCTTCCTTTTCAGCTTTTTTGATTATCTTCTTTTTTTCTTTCTCGGCTTCTTTTTCCGCATTTTTTATTGTTTCTTTTGCTTCCTTTTTTGCTTCTTCGATTGATTCCAAAGCATTGTTTTCTGCTTCTTTGATTTTTTTAATAGATTCAGAAGGCATTCATATCCCCGTATTGGAAACACATATTTATTGGTTTTTATTGTTATGTATTAATAGTTAATAAAAAAAGTTAACTTTTAAGGATTGCCATATATCTTAAACTTATTTTATATCATGACAAAAAAATTTTTAAATTCGTTTTTTTTTTACATTCCCCAGAATTTTTCTGTTTTTCTTTTGATTTCAAATATTTTATCAAGAACTTCCCGTTCATCTAGGTTGAGTACTTCCATGTTTTTTAGCTCCCTGGCATGTGAGGACGGTATATCGGTGTAAAGAATCTCTCCTTTTTTGATTTGTCTTCCCACGGTGGCTCCTTCTATCGATATTGCAACTTCATCTCCTTGTTTAGCTTTTTCGACGGTCTGATTTTTTGATTGTATACTTTGAATTCTTCCAACTTTTTTTCCTTCCTCATTTATTAGTCTAATACCGCTTTTTAACGTTCCCCGCATGACACGTATTCCTATCACTGCTGGTTTACTTACTCTAAATACATATTCCGGTAGAAATTTTATCATAGCAGGATGTACATATGCTTCTCTTCTTTCTTTTTCTATTTCGGCTTTTTTCTTTTCTTTCCATTCATCATATTTTTCCATTATACTATATATGACATCCTCGTTGAAGACCTCTATATCTTTGTTTTCAAGTTCTTTTTTAGCCTCCGGAAGTATTTTTATGTTGAATGCAAATATTATCCTGTTGAAAGTATCGGTTGATGCATCTGCCTCAACGATATCTCTTTTAGATACGTTGCCTATCTCTGCTTTTCTAATCTTTATGCCTTTATCTTTGGATTCTTTAATTAATGCCTCTAAAGATCCGATTGTATCTGCTTTGACGATTATTCCTTGTTCTTCTGTTTCAATCTCGATTTTTGTCTGTTTTCTTATCTCCTCTATTAATTCATTTTGGTTATTTTTGACTACTCTAATTGGAGCACCGGGTATTACTCCCTTTAAGTCTGGCGCAGCGATTTTTATCCCTGATGCTGCATGTACTTCTTTTACACTTTCAAAACGATCACGGGGGTCTCTAATCTCGTCCATAGGTTTAGGCTTCAGTAAAGCACGTATTTGAGTCACCAATGGTTCTCCTTTGGTACCAATAACAATAGTGTTATCGCTTCTTATGGTGCCATTATATAATATGGAGTCTAAAGTTTTGCCAAAACCAGTTTCTTCTTTTACCTCTAATACATTCCCTTTTCCGGGTCCAGATTCGATATGTAAAGTTTCTTCTAAGAATCTTTGTGCAAGTCCTACTAAAACCATCAGTAACTCAGATATCCCTTCTCCTGTTTTAGCTGATATTGGTATTATTCCTATTGTTTTTCTAAAATCTTTTATTTTGTGATATAAATCTGCTTTTAGCCCATTTTCATATAACGTACCAATCATGTTGTATAAGTTTTCATCGAAAATATTT
>JAZKSQ010000193.1:0-3115 GCA_036625995.1 Thermoplasmatota archaeon
AGAAACAAAAGACTAACCGAAAAACAAATGATAAACGAATACTGGAAAATCATAGACGCAGTAAGAACAAGAGAAACACAAGCACAACAAATGGGATTCGAAGACACCGGACAACTATCCTTCTACCACACACTCAACTACGCCTTCAAACCACCAACCCAAGGAGGAATACTAGCAGAAAACTCCAACAAACCAAATCAACAAGAACTAATCAACATAACCAAAGAAATCGTAGACAGAATACAAAACGAACTAGTAATAGACTGGAAAAACAAAATAAAAGTACAAAAGAAAATCAAAAAACAAATAAAACTATACCTCTACGGAAGATACGACATACAAGTAAATAAAGAAAAAATAGACCAACTCGTAAACCAACTCATAGAACTAGCAAGGAGATGGTACTAAAAAAAATGAAACAAATAAAAATCGGAGACACCAAAATACCCTATCAAATAAAAACAACACAAAAAAGAAAAAAAATCGCTTTAAACATAAACCAACAAGGACAAATAACCGTCAAAACACCACCCCATAAAAAACAAGATGAAATAAACCAATTTCTAGACAAGAAAAAACAATGGATGCTAAACAAAATAAAAACCATAGAAAAACAAAAAAACCAAAACAAAAAAAAGGAATTTTTAAGCGGAGAAAAACTACCATACAAAGGCAGAAACTACCGACTAAAAGTAATAAAAACAAACATCGATAAACCAAAAATAAAACTACAACAGGGAAAATTCATCCTAAAAACACCAGAAAACAAAAAACACCAAAAAATATACCCTCAGATAAGAAACCAAGTCAAAACATGGTATAAACAAAAAGCCACACAACATCTTAAAAAAAGAATAAAAAAATACTCAAAACAGATGGGGATAAAACCCCAAAAAACCATTATAAAAGAACTTAAAAACTCATGGGGAGAACACAAAAACAAACAAATCAAAATCAACTGGCGTATAATAATGGCACCAGTAAACATACAAGACTACATAATAGTACACGAACTCACACATCTAAAAGAAAACAAACACAACCAAAAATTCTGGAACAAAATAAGCACAACACTACCAGACTACAAAAAACGCATAAAATGGCTAAAAACAAAAGGAAACCAATTATACTTCTAAAAAAAGCATTTTAAAAAAATTTTCCAATAATATATTTTCAAATAAAACCTTTAATTAGTACAGTAAAAGGTAATCTGGTTACATTTTACTAATAAAACTTAAGGGCTTTTTGATAACCTTTAATAAAAAATTGATAAGACTTATATATTCTCAATCATATGCACTAAAGTTAACAATATTGTTTATTTAGGTGTATACAAATGAGAATCAATCTTTTGGATGAATTAGCTAAGAAAAAAATATTTACTATAGATGATGCAGCGAAAATAACATCCACAAATAGAAGCACCCTAAAAGTCATACTCTCCAGATTAGAAAAAAAAGGCTGGATTGAAAGAATAGAACCCGGAAAATACATGATTATACCACTTGGAGCAGAAAAAGGAAAATACACATTACATGAATTCATAATAGCAGATCTGCTAGTAGATCCATGTATCATCTCATATTGGTCAGCACTAAACCATTACGGCTTCACCGAACAGATACCCATAACAGTGTTCATCCAAACCACTGCAAGAAAAAAACAACAAAAAATAAATATTTTTGGTGTCAACTACAGAATAATAAGAATAAAAAAAGAAAAAATATTTGGTACAACAAAAGAATGGTTTGAAAACAAACAAGTACAAATCACCGACAAAGAAAAAACAATAATAGACTGTCTTGACAAACCACAACACAGTGGAGGAATCATAGAAACTGCCAAAGCATTAAAAACCAAAAACTATGATATAAAAAAACTTAAAAAATATTCTAAAAAAATCAACAACACAGGAGTTACAAGACGTTTAGGATATCTATGTGAAAAACTAGAAATACCCATAAAAATACCAAAGATAAACACAAGAAATTATTTGTATCTAGATCCAACGATTTCAAAAAAAGGAAAAACCAATTCTAAATGGAAACTATATATCAACACAGATATCGGTGAACTTGAATGATATCAGAAAACGAAATCAGAAGAAAAGCAAGAATCAACCAAGTTCCAATCACCACTATTGAAAGAGATTATGCACAGGCTTGGTTAATATCCACTCTACCCGACATGATCTTCAAAGGTGGAACCTGTCTAAGAAAAATCTATTTTGAAAATTACAGATTCTCAGATGATCTAGATTATACAATCTCAGACAATATCAAAAACAATGAACTAAAAGAAAAAATAAGAAACAGTATCAAAAAATCCAGAACTCAAAGTGGAATAAACTTTCTAGATGAATTCAAATCAAAAAAAGTTCAAAACGGATATGTTTATATTATTTATTTCAGAATAATTCGAACCTCAGGGGATCCATTAAAAATAAAAATGGACATAACAAAAAAAGATAACGAAAAGATAATCACAAAACCAACAAAGAAATTGATAAAACACAAATATTCAGATAATTTAAATAAAAAAATTATGGTTTATCCTCTAAAAGAAATATTTGCGGAGAAAACAAGATCACTTTTTGAAAGAACAAGACCAAGAGATTTATATGATGTATCTTTTCTAAAAGACAACATAGCATTTGATAAAACATTATTCAAGAAAAAATGCGAATTCAAAAAATTAAAACCAAGGGTAGACGAGTTACAAAAAAGAAAAACAGATTTTGTTGATTCATGGGAGAATTCATTAAAACATCAATTAAAAGAATTACCTATTGCAGAAAAAATTTTTGAAAATGTAATTCAATTCTTATCAGAAAGTATCTAATAAAAAACAGGTCAGAAAAACCTTATTTGAAAAAAATTTTTTATAAAGCTTTTGTTGAGAATAATGCATAATTCCGCAGTTTTTTAAAACAGACTATTTAAATACCATTCGATGCCAATATTCTTGGGTTTAATGTCTGCCAATGATAAAATGTTATCTAATATATTGTATTCGATTAAAGATAAATTTGTCTCTAAAAGATCAACTAGAAAAATCTTTTAGAGATGTTCTACAAGACAAATACTCAGATTCAATTATTGCAAATCTTAGAAGA
>JAZKSQ010000194.1:0-3107 GCA_036625995.1 Thermoplasmatota archaeon
GGACTATTGCTAGAATGTTAATCGCAGGTCCGGAGAAAAGAAAAGCAGAGGCAGGACCAATACCAGCGCCACGCTTATAGATACCTGTAAACAGTGGAAGTACTGTGCAGCTACACACAGCAAGAACAGCTCCAGAAACAGAGGCAACGGAATAAGAAAAATATTTTTTAGTATAGGCAACAAAATATTTCAAAATACCTTTTTTAGAAACAAAAACAGCAATTGCTCCTGCGATAAAAAATGCTGGAACAAGGCATGTAAGAACATGTGCTGAAAGATAATCAAGAAGCATTTCAAAGCCTGCAATAATTATATCAATTGGGTTGATTTTTTCATCCCCCTTACCATTTTTATAACTTCAAAAATATTTTTATTAGAAGCCTCAATTAAAATATTTGTTTTATCTTTTTTTTCAGAGATTAAACCAGCGTTTTTTAGAATTTTTATATGATGTGAAACATTCGGTTGAGACTTACCAGATATTGGAATGAGTTCACAAATGCATTTAGGTTTATTTTTTACTGAATTAAGAATTTTTAACCTTGTCGAATTACCTAATGCCTTAAAGACGTCAACCTCATTCATCAAACAATTATAACTATATTCAAATATTTAAATATTGCCATAAGGCTATGTTTTAAAAATTACGTTTCACTTTATCTATAATATTATAAATTTCTTCATTAGAAACTTTTATCATAACCCTCGTTCCATCCTTACGCTCATCAACAATACCTGCATTTTTCAAAACCTTCAAATGCTGAGAAACATTCGGCTGAGATTTACCTGTATAAGGAATAATCTCGCATATACACTTTTCACCATTCCGAACACATTCAAGAATTTTTAAACGAGTAGGATCCCCGAGCGCCTTAAAGACATAAACCTCATTCATCAAAGATTGATAAAAATATACGTATTTTTAAGTATTACTACTATAATTCATATCAACACGGCAAGGAGCCGATTCTAAAAAATATCTACTAATGGCATTACTCTTTTTTATAGTAAAAAATATGCAAGAAGGAAGGAGTTTATCAAGATATCAATAAAAACTTTATTAGATCCTTTTAGAGAAAAACTAATAGATAAAATTCTATAAGTTATATAAAACTCAAAAACAGACGTCCTTAGGTTTTTTGATAAAGAACTAAGTAAAGAAAAAACATGCTATTTATTTGATTATAAAAAAAATGATTCTTTAAAGTTTTTTTTATCTTCTTGTATATGGAGTAGAAAAAAATTTAAAGAGGAAAGGTTTTAATAACGAATGTTAGTCTTATGAATAACAATAGTTTTTTTTATGCTTTAAGCAGTGGTTCAAGGATTAAGATATTGAAAAGACTGTTAAAAGAGGAGGTTCATCTTTCTTGTCTTTCTAGGGATCTTGATATTTCTAAACCTGTGGTTTCTAGGCATCTTAAGATTCTTGAAAAGGCAGGTTTGATTAAAAGACGGGTTATTGGTAATGTTCATGTTTTTTCTGCTAATCTTGATGTTTTAGATAAAGTATTTGATCCTTTTGTTGAGGAATCTGATGTTGAAATCTCAAGGGATGGTAGTATTTTGGATGCTTTACGACAGCTTCCTAATGTGGAGGTTAAAAGACGTGGTAAAAATCAGTTTATTACTTCTATTGATGGTGAGGAGGGTTTTTATATTTATGAGGTTGATGGTAGTGTGCCTGATAAACCTATAGATGAATTTAAGCCGAAAAAAGATGTTACTTTGAAGGTTAAAAAATTGGTTCCAGTTGATAAAAAAAAGGTTAATGTTGGAGTTAAAGATAGAAAGGAAAAATAAGTTTTTTTTATAGTATGGCTGATATTATTGATAGTATCATTATGGATGCTAGTAGTGCTGCTGTTATAGGTTTTTCTTTTCTTTTGACTGTGTAGTCTAGGTTGAAGATTTGTTTTTCTTTTAGATATGTTATTGGTATTATTGTTAGGGTCATTGCTATGGTGGTGGAGAGTATGTGCCATAGTGTGAATGGTAGTGATACTATGTAGCAGGTGGTTAGTCCTTGTATTGTGTGTGGATACCATCCTAGCCAACTTCCGAAGTTGGTCCATAGATCGTATAGTAGTATGCTTCCTATGCCTGCTGCGAATAATGTCGGTGTTTTGTTGATTTTGAATTTGTTTTTTGTTTTAAGTATGTATCCTATGATTCCTATCATCGCGAATCCTGACCAGGTGAATAGTAGTATGTAGTTGTTTCCCATTATTACGTCTGTTATCGTCATTACTGTTATGGGTATTATGAATGCATAGTAGCTTCCTAGTATTAGCCCGCTTAGTAGTGATATTATTGCTATTAGGAAGAATAGGTCCATCATGAAGAGTGGTTGTGTTGTCTCTGCTATGTTTAGATAGATTTGCGGTGATGTTGGCAGTATTTTTGATAATGTGAGTCTACCGGTTATTCCTATGGTTATTAATAGTAGTGCGGTGAGTATTTTTGATTTATTTTTTGTGATTATATCTATCATAAAATTTTTTTCACCATTTTTTTTTTAGATAATTAGTTTTTTTTTGAATTTTATCTTTTTGTTTTTTCGTATTTCCATTCCACTATATCATTGTTTTGTACTTTTTGTTGATCTGCAGCTTTGGTTCCATATTCGTCGTTTATGTAATATTGCCAGTAGGACTGGTTTTTGTTTTCGGTTGAGTTTATTGATTGTATAATATATGTTTGATATTCTTCATAATAGACGTCTTTTACGGTGAAATTGTATGTTTCTGAGGCTTTCATTAACATTGAGTATACGGTGGCGTTGGTTAATGTTATATTGTATTTTTCTGTGGTTTGGTTTCCATAGTTTATTATGAGTGTTGCTTGTATTTTTTCAGAGTTGTTTTGTGGCGTATTTGATAGTGTTATTATATCTGCGTTTACTAACGCTAGTATTAGTACTATGGCTATGATTATCATTATTATTGGATAGATTATTTTTTTCATCTTTTCTGTGTTTACTCCACGATCTGTTTTTTTTTTGTATTATTGTTTTATATTATAAAGTTAATTAATAGGATAACAAGTGTTATCTTTTTGGATAACATAGTTTTGGGGTGTTTTTATATCATAACGTTTTGAGTTTG
>JAZKSQ010000011.1:0-15970 GCA_036625995.1 Thermoplasmatota archaeon
TCAAAAGAAAAACTTTTAAATTATGTAGAAAAAGCAGAACAATCATCAACTGACAGAACTAAAGCTCCAGACTTTACCCTAGAAACCTTTGATGGAACTCAATTTACTTTATCTGGCTGCCAGGGAAAACCGGTAATTTTGGATTTTATGGCTGTTAGATGCCCTCCATGTGCAGATCAAATGCCCGAGCTGCAAAAAGTTAAAAAAGAAAAAGGAGATAATGTCGTGATACTATCAATCGATGTAGATGGAGCATCGGGTCAGGAAAACGCACAAGATGTAAAGGATGCCTTTGGAAAATATATCAAAAAGGAATAAAGAAAAATGAAAAGATATTTTAAAACCACAAAATTAACGCTGTTATTTGTTTTTGCAATACTTTTCTTCTTAGGAGCAAAAGTAACTATAGCAGAACCAAATATAGAAATTAAACCAACAAAACCGAAACCATTGGATACAGTCAAATTTACTGCATCCATACCAGATAAAGAAGATCTTGAAAAAGTAACTATCCGTGTTCAAGAATGTGGAAATGAACCAGATATTGGATATATATGTTACACTGACGAATTCAACAAAACCATGACAGAATCAAGCTCCAATACATATGAAGCTGAAATTACTCTAAAACATGAAAATGCAATCGAGATAAAATATGAACTTCATTATCTTTCAGGTGGAAAATGGTATAAATATCCAGAAGGAAACAATTTGATAAAAGTTGACTTGGATACTTCAATAGGTGGAAAAAGCTCAGAGACACCAGGATTTGAGACAGCTATCTTGTTGATATCGGCAATATTTATATCAATGATATTGTATAAGCAAAATAGATAACTGATGAAAACACAATTTAAACGTTTACTGGCTCAAATATTTATTTTTTTTTCAGCTAATCTAGGCCCTCTTGGCGTTAAGACGGGTTTTTGTTATCCTTTCTTTTATTGCAATTCCTGCCCCGCAGCAACATCTGCTTGTCCTCTCAGAGCTTTAGAAGTTAGTATATTTAAAGGCAGCTTAAAATGGAAATTACTGGTTTTTCCTCTTATGATTATCGGGTTTTTTGGTGTTTTAACAGGACGTGCAATATGTGGTTGGGCATGTCCTATCGGATTGTTACAACGGGGAACAGGTAGAATAGCTAGAAAATTTAAAAATAATTCTATTTTCAGGAAAATTGGTGACCATCCATTTGAAAAGTATGCTCGATATTTAAAGTATGTAGTTTTACTTGGTTTAGTTTTTTTTACAACGGCTTTTATTGGTTTTATGTTTACCGACATTTGTCCAATTGGTATACTTACAGGGACAATTCCAACCTTAATTATTTATCCTGGTGAATATGTTCCAAATGTTTTTTTCTGGTTTGCAGTTAGCATATTTATATTGTTTTTAGTTTTGATTTTTACCGTTGAAAGAGGATGGTGTCGTTATTTTTGCCCTCTTGGTGCTCTTTTCGCCCCTTTTAACAAAGTAAGTTATCTACATGTCTCCAAGGC
Source organism: Thermoplasmatota archaeon (assembly GCA_036625995.1). Lineage (GTDB taxonomy): Archaea > Thermoplasmatota > E2 > DHVEG-1 > DHVEG-1 > JAZKSG01. The sequence continues at coordinate 1,500 of JAZKSQ010000011.1, forward strand.
AGATGGCAAAGACTTTGAGAAAGAATGTTTGAAATGTTTTGCATGTTCGGATGTTTGTCCTATGGGTATTGATGTAACTAAAATGAATCGTAGTCCTGAATGTATTTTGTGTGGAAAATGTGTTGAGGTCTGTCCGAGAAATCTACTTGAATTTAAGAGAGGATAAAAAAATATGGAAATTATCAAATTAATCCAAATAGTTTTGGTATTGTTTTGTATAGTTGGTATCCCTGGCTTGGTTTATGAGACAGATGTCTATGATGAGGTTTACAGTGGAATTGTTTCTGTAAAGTGTCTCAGTTGTTTAAAACTTGACCCAGCTACGAAGATAGAATACGTTTTTGATACACAAACTGGTGAAGAACATCCAGGTTTTATAAGAGAAAATCTTACGGAAGGTATAGTTTTTTTACATTTTAGTGAGGATGCCTGTAAAGGGTGTGATATCATGCTTCCTATAGTACAAGATTTATTCAATGTTAGTTTCGGTAAAAAGGAGACTTTTTATAAAAGGTTAGAATTCAAAAATCATACTTTAAATTATTTCTATGTAAATATTGACCACTCTAAAGAAAAGTGGAATAGTATTTTTAAAATGTATGATAAAGATGATATCGGGGGACTCCCTATGTTTTCTATTGTTTCAGTACGTTATAATAAAGGAATAGTTAAACCATATTATACCTCTCTTTATAGTACGTTAAATAGAGATACCAATGAAAAAAGAGAGGATTTTTTAAATAAAATCGTAAATGAAAGTTTCGAACTGTATGATAAAAATATTCAGGGATATCAACCCGATTATTAAAAAGAAAATGTTTCTTTATTTTTTTTAGTAAGGATAATTTTTCCCTAATGCTTCTGTGGATGATAAAGCAGCGATAGCTCCTCTGGATGCCGCTGTTATTATTTGTCTTATACCCCCGGTTATATCTCCTGCTGCGTAGATTCCATCAACATTGGTTTTCATTTCTTTATCCGTAACAATATATCCTTTATTATCTGTTTTTATCCCTACTTGTTTTGCTAACTTATTTTGAGGGACTACGCCTATTGAGATGAAAACTCCATCAACTTGTAACTCTTCGGTTTTATTTTTATTCTTATCTTTTATAGTTAATGATTCAACATTTTCTTCTCCATTTATTTTTTCTACTTCTTTGTTAAATAATATCTCTACGCCTTTTTCTATTGCTTCATCTTCATATGCTTTTTCTGCTCTGAGTTGATCTCTACGGTGTAAAAGATACACTTTTTTACATCCAATTTGTTTTAGATATACTGCCTCTATTAAGGCTGAGTTTCCGCCTCCAACCATAGCTACTTTTTTATCTTTGAAAAAGAATCCATCACAGGTTGCACAATAACTTACTCCTTTTCCTAATAATTTTTTTTCTCCAGGTGCGTTAAGCTTTCTATGTTCAGTTCCTGTAGCTAGGATAACTGTTTTTGATGTATATTCATCTTTTTCAGTTATAATTTTAAAGTGGTCGTCTATTTTTTCTAATTTTTTAACTTCTTCAAAGAGATGAAAATCTGTGTATTTTTCTGCATGGTGTTTCATTTTTTCAGTAAGTTCAGATCCTGATATCGATTCAAACCCGGGATAATTTTCGATTTTTGGTGCAATAGACGCAAGTCCACCCCCGTCTCCTTTGTCAAATATTGTGTTTTTTATTCCGGATCTTGAGGCATAAATAGATGCTGCATATCCTGCTGGTCCTCCTCCAATAATGACTAATTCGAAATCCATTTTTTTTGATATCACCAATTTTTTCTAATTTTTTTTAATCCTCTATGATTTCATAGTCGTACTTAATATCGGTAGACTTTTTAAGCATAGCTGTTACAGGGCAATATTTTTCTTTTGATAAGTTTAATGCTCTTTTAATATCTTTCTCTTTTATATTTGATCCATGGAATTTAAATTCAAGTTTTATTTTTGTAAAAACCTTCGGATGTTCTTTTCGTCTATCTGCATTTACATCTATTTCCATTGAGCTTATCTTAACTCTTTTTTTGTTTAATATTGATGCCACGTCACTTCCAGTACAGCTTGCAAGAGATATAAGTAATAGTTCCATTGGTCTTGATGCTGCCTCCGATCCTTGAAATTTTTTTGGTCCATCTATGGCAATCCAATGATTGGTTTCACCTCTAGCGATAAATGTTAAACCTTCAACTTGTTTTATTTTAGCTTTCATAATGTATTATAAATCAATCTAATTATTTAAAAGATTAATCAGAGAAAAAACTATTATTAAAAAATTTAGCTGAGTAAAAATTCTACAGCTTGATCAATACGAAGCATACCTTTCTGGATTCCATTTTGGATAGATTCCACCCTTTTAAGGCTTTTTGGATTCGGGTTCTCATTATATCTAACAAAAAGAGAATAACCTGACATATTCCCAGTTTTATTCAACGGCTCAACAAAGTTCAATAGCTGGACTCTAGGAATCCAACTTGGTAAAATGAACCATGGAAAAGCAAGCAATGTATTGATACCCAAAGCAGTTGCTAACCAAGCAATGTTACTTGGTAAAGGAAACTCGGATAAATTATCAAATAATTTCTCTCTTATTTCGCTTATAAATGGGGTTTTGAATGTCGGTTCCGTATTCCAGTTATATGGTCCAAAGAAAAAGGGCTGGAGAAAGCTGTTTAGACCTGTCATATTTATTATAGGGAAACCAGGGATTTTATTTAATATATTTTTTATTAAATTTCCAAGAGGATGAGGAAAACCTATATTGTCCAGCCAAGTATGAAAAAAACCGTCAATGACACCTCTAGAAACAAAGTTTCCGAAGAAATATAAAGATTGACTGCTAAAAAAACCTGTTATAAGTGAATGACTACCGTTTAATCTTATAGTATCGCCGGTAACCGTATTTGTTATGTTAGTAGAAGCATTTTTATCATTATATACTATGTAGCAAATATAATAACTGACACTAAAAGGGTTAAAGTCTACATATTGAGGAGTAGGTAAGTGATGATGAATACTTAAAACTGGAATTTCATAAAACGCAGATAATCCTTTACCTTTCGTTTCAATATTAAACCAACCTGCGTTTAAACCAGTTTGATTCTCTGAATTATTTGTTTCAATAACTGCATTTTTAAAGTTTTTTAAAACATGATCAAATTCATCCAATTTTTCTGTATCAGATGAAACATTTTTTTCTAAAGAATCCTTTTTTTTGTTTGTATTAACTGTTATAGCATAAGCTGGTGATGAGTAAACTAACAAGATGGTGATTATACCTATAACTATTATTTTTTTATTCATTATTCTCAAATTACCTCTTTATTATTATACCCATACATACATTTATTTTTTTCTCGTATAAATATATATTGATATTAATAGAATTATCAATGATAGCGTGAGTATTATAATAAAAATATATCCCCCTGATAAAAATCCGGGGCTTTCTGATTGTGGATAAATTGTTACTCCAAAAGGCATATGGCCCTTTAGATTTAATTCTTCAACTTTTTGTATAGGTTCAACATCGTTTTGGGTCCAATGATTGTCATCGCTATATTCTGTATCAGGAACATACATACGAATATCAGGATCACCAAAATAAACTACATTTTCACTGTCATCCCACCACCATTGATGTTGATCACTATTTCCTTCTTCACCGATATATAAAGGTGCAACATGGCTAATCCCTTTAGTATAGGCTTCTCCTACAGTATCTCCCAGTATTATATCTCTAGGAATAGTCTGTCTCCAAACAGCTCCATACCATGAAGTAGGCCACGGGTCCTGCACCTGAAATACAGAACCATGTCTTATTAGCATCAAATGAAAATAGGTATTTGAAGTTTGACAAATTGAAGTAATAAAACCAGCCGAATGAAGGTTTTCTAAATTTTTTTCTATCTCTGTTGAATTATATTCCACATATTGAAATCTTGAACGAGATAAAGTTCCTATAACACCATCATAAAGATTATTAACTTTAAACGGCTTATCTGGGTTTTTAGATAATATTATTCTATTTAAAAATTCTCTAACGGGCTTACGGGCTGAAACCCAATCAATACCTGTAGCAGGTAGCAAAGGGAACGGAATGTTAGTATACGGCAAAAAACCTTTAATGTCCATAGTCATAGTGTCAGGTTCAGACGTTGAACCCTTATACCATTCATAGCCTCTCCAAGGATTTTTTTCTTTAAATACACCAGGTGTCGGAGAAAACAAAGTTCCAACAAATCGTAGACCGGCAATCTTTCTTTGCAGGTTAATTATTTTTGGTATTAATGCCTTGTCACCACTCTGACTGAAACCCTTATCAGGATTCCAAAACAAAGTACTCCCCCCCTCTTTCTCTAAACCATGGGATCCATGAATCCACAAAAGTACTCCATTGTTAAGATTCTCAACCACTGGATCCAGAGCTACGGAAAAAACACTGTTGAATCCTCCCTTTTTAAGATAAAATGGTACGACCTCGCTTTCGGTCATATCCGGAAAAACCATTCCTTCTTTCCCAGTGAATTTTTTCATAACTCCTTGGTCTATAGGCTCCATAGTATTTGTTTCGCCAGGGATTAAACCGTCTGCGCATTGATACTTAGAACCATAATACTCACTAGCTCTTTCATTAAAGCGATGTTTATGAGTAACAAAAGAACATAATACAGGATAAGAATATTTTTCAACACCGGATTCTCGCATAACTGTATGACCAATGTTTATATTAATCAATGATTCTTCTCCTGTAATAACTTCGCCGATATCCCCAACTTTTGATGCAACCTGTCGTTTACTTACACTTCCATTTATAAGTTTTACAGATCCTTGCATTGCCGGGTTCTGGAAAACTAGACAGGGATAAAACATATTCCGACTAATCCAAGTGGCTGTATCTATAGGTGAGCCAAATATTCTCCCTGGATTAGCTACACCCGGAAAAATTCGATCCCAAGAAACACCTATGTCATATTGGCCTGCAACTGTGATGATGCTTTCTTTTCCTTTTTTATCGAAATCATACTCTTTGAGGAAATCATATATTTGGTTTCCTGTCAAAATCATTTCAGCCATAGAAGGTTTATGGTCGTATCTTTCATCAGCATGTTTACGCCAAAAGGCATTGTGATATGTAACTGCCTGTGAAAGTTCTGGATGATTATCAATAAAAAGTACTGGTGTACCATGATGAGCAGCAGAAAAAGCTGCTGGACCAACAAACAAACCTGCTTCTGTTTCATCACCAGGTTTAAGCTCCTCTTTATACCATTTAGTCCAAGGATCAAGAGTGGAAAAAACAACATCCTGAGATTCCCCAGAAAGTTCCCTTATTTTATCATAGATACACCTATAATCTTTGTATAGTTTCACTTCGCCGACATCTTTAAGCTGGTTTTTTATATCATTTTTAAGTCGGCCGTTAATATCTACAAGATGAATATTTCTAACTCCAAGTTTGTAAAGAGCGTTTTTAGTCGTTTTAGGCATTTTGTCTTTCTTAATGTAAAACAATGGAGCATTAAGTTGGCTAGCGAGAACCGCTCCTTCTGTCGCTGAGGTCAACGAGTCCGCCTCTTCCTTGGTGACATTCTGTCTCCAACTATACTCAATTTCAAAATCGATAGGTCTTGATATGTCGTCTAAAGCAAAAACGGATATTTTGTAATTTTGATTTTCTAGGCTCTCGCCAAGTTGGTTTACATGCATTTTTTGTTTGTTTTCTTCGTTATTATTAATTGAGGTATATATCGCTTCACCGGAGGGACCAATTAATGAGAAACCAAGGTTTACGTTATTGTTATCCCAAGTTAAATTAAAATAAGCATCTCTAGTTCCAAATGAAGGGAGATCAGGGATTGTGACGTGTGTGCCTGGATACTTGGTGATATCTACATTGTAAACAATGTCTCTTTTAAACGTTTTAAGAAGTGCCCCTTGTATTTCAAAAATGTTTTCTATTCCTCTTCTGGGTGCCTCTCCTTCCGTTGGGAAATCGGTAACAGTTACTCTCCATTTACCTGGGTTGTAAACATAGGCTTGTGCAAGTTCATGTCCTACAGGACTGAAAATATTCCAAAATGAAGAGGCAACAGTTTGCATCCATCCTTTGTCGGTTTTACAGTAAAGTTGTACGTCTGGGTCACCGGTGGGAATCATTTTATTTGCAACAAGAAGTCCATCCCACCAGCAGTCAGCTTTTAAGTAAACAAATCTATCTTCAACTGTAAAAGTTTTAGATACAGGATTTAAGGAGTTGGTTTGCTCTAAAGAAAAGGTGTCTTCTTTTTCTACCTTGCATGGTTGTAGGGTTTTGCTTATTTTATTGCTGATTTTTTTATCGTTTTTTTCGGTGGGTTTGTCATTAAGTACTGAAACAACGGCGTTTTCTGTATATGACCAGTCGTTCAAAGCTATTTTATTTGCCAAATTATATATATTTTCTTCTTCTATTTCGACATATTCTTCTGAATTCCATTGAGTTACTTTCTCTTTGGGGACGTTTATTAAATTTATTTGATCGCATTTACCATTGCAGTAGCTCATCCAATCTTCCATGAAGTAGTCTAGACCCATTCGGGAGTCCAGTGTTGCTTTTTTGTCTTTTTCATCGTAGTTTTTTTGGTCTTGATAAAAGAGTAAAGGATGGGAATATAATTTTTCGTTTTCTTTGAAAACTGCTGTAGGTAAACTTGCTAGGTAGGCATAATCGTCTATCAATCTTTCTTCGTTATAATTTATTAGCGTTGTTTTTTTCATGGGTACAACTGACGTTGAAGAAGGTCCTTTTTCAAATCCAGTATTCTCTCTGTCTGCTGCTGATATAATAGGTGTGAAATTCCCTAAGATTAATATAAAAATAATTAGTATAGCATAAAAATATCCGGTGTTAATAATTTCTTATTTCACAATAATTATAGATTCTTTTGTATATTTATAAATTTTTTGGTATATTAATATTTTACCTGCTTTTGTTGATTCTCTAGAGATGATATTACAAATTCTCCCTTTATCCTATATCTTTTATTTTATATACTTTTGTTGATTAATTTAGCTTTTTGTTTTCATTTTATTGTCGGCTTTATTTTATATTTTTTCTACCAATTTAATCTATGTTTAGTTTTTTGTACAATAAATGTTTAGTTAATATTCGTAGTTTGTATTTATGTTATAATTTTTAGTCTATCTATTTGTAACTTTTTTGTATTTATAATGTCAAAATGAAAAAAATTTTCGGGGCATTTTAAATTTATTATTCGTGATTTTTTTATTTGTTAAAATATTTTAGGTATTATTCTGTAGGGTGTATTTTTCATGTATTTTTTGTATTTTTCACCGTATTTTTTAATCAGATATTTCTCCTCGTCTATGATGCTCCAGACCATAATTGGTATTGCTAGTGTTGCTATTAAGAGTGCGGCTATAGAATGAAAAAAGAACGCTAAACCATATCCGATTATTAGAAGAGAGGTGTAATGTGGATGCCTTATTTGATTGAATATTCCTGTGGTTATTAGTTGGCCATGGTATTTTTTTGTCCAGTATATTTCCCATTTAAAATATATAGATGTTCCTAATATGAATATGATTACTCCTATTATAACGCTTATTATTGTTTTTATTGGTATTTCCCATATTTGATATAATGGTGTTATAGGTCCTATTAATATCAGTAGTAATATTGGTGAGTAATGGGCTATGAATAGGGGGCGTAGTTTTTTTGGTGGCTTATAGTTTATCATTTTTTTTATCTCGATTATTGATATTTTTTAAATGTTCTAACTTTTTCTTAGTCTTTTTGGAAATCTTTTATTTTTTTGCATGTTATCATGTATTTTGTTTTTATTTTTGTTGTTTTTGTTTTTCTATTCTTTTTCATATAGAAATATTTATATATCATGGACAATAAAAATATATTTGTGCAAAAATAAAAAAAATGGCGATGGCTATGAAACAGAAAAAAAGAGTAGTAAACATATGGATATGGATACAAAACGGTAAAATAATTAAAGCCATATCATGTGAAAAAGATGGTATAATTAAAGTATATGATGAACACGATAGACTACTTTTAAAGAGAACAGGACTTAAAAAAATGCAGGTAAGACAAATTGAAAACACCATCAAAAAGTACGGTGCAAAAAGCCTAGATAAAAATGCACATTCATTTAAATTCTTATAAACAAAACCGAAATTAAAAAGAGATCTAAGTTATAGAGACACTTTTATCAGGAAATACTTTTATTCCCTCGTCTGTAATATCTATTGAAACAATTTTTTTTTCATGTTTACAGTCTCGCATCTTTAATACTTCAAGAGCATTTTCTCTCCTATCTTCTTTAGCGATATTATAAAAAACAAGAATGCCATCTGCCAAAAAATCTTCAATCCCACTCTCGCTATATTTAGTTGGCATAGATTCAGTCTCAGTGATCAAAAAGGATGTAGCACCTGTATCAGTGAAAAAACGAAAAAACTGCTCAAGATATACCCTTTTATTTTTATCTTTAGTAATCGATGCGGAAAGAACTGCACTTAAAGTATCTATAGCTATAACATCTGGGTCAAAACCTTTCGGAATAACTAAAGGTTTAATTTTATAGGAAAGCTCAGTAGCAGAACCTGACCCTTCAATTGAGCCGAATTTCATTCTAAGGATATCTAACGGATTTATCTTCTGAATTATAAACTTACCACTATCTACAAACTCATCTATATTCCATCCAAAGTGTTTCATACTCTCTATGATTCTTTCACGTTCTTCCTCAAAACTTACATACATACAGCTCTTACCGTTTTTTATTGCATTATAACATAATTGTCTACAGAAAATACTCTTACCGGTCCCAGGTCCACCAGCTACTAACACAGTACTACCTTCCGGTATCCCTTTTTGCTCAAATAAATTATCGAAACCATCAATCCCTGTTTCAAACACGTTTATTTCCTCGCTGAAAGGCATAAATAAACCCAAGCTAATATTATCAGAAAATCCTCAACAACCACATCTTTTTTGATATCAGTTAATGCATTTGTATAATTAAAAAATTTTCCTATAACTATACCTATTAATGCAATTTAAAGAAAAATTTCATGTAATCCATCCTGGACTAATCTGCCCATAAATATATGCCCTCTTATAATAAAAATTAATTTCTTTAATATCTTTAGTTATTTTAACACAATCTTTGTTTTTATCGATATTTACGTTATTTTCAAGAATGTTTTTTGCTATATCATACCAAGCAGAAGAATGTTTGGTTGAAATATTTATCCTAGAAACATTGATTACTTCAATCCAATTTGGATCTGAGTGTGAATAATTGGTTCTAACAGAACATGTCTTATATCCACTAGTTGAATTTTTTCCTTCCATAGAAGAAATAACCGGGATTGTATATCGGATATTGATTTCATCGGTAAAATTTTCAACAGATAAAGAGGGTTTAACCATTACCGTTTCTCCATTCGATTGGTTGACAATCAGGCTGCCACCTTCGATAATATATGATTGATCTAAAAAATAAGAATTATGAGATTGGAATTTTACTGAGGTTAGATCACATATACTTTGATTAAAACTACCGTTATCAACTCTAATATATCCAGTGTCGTCAAATATATTTATCTGACCAAAAGCTCTGGCAGTTACAAAATATGGAATCTCAGGGCTTCCAAGAGTAATAGTTGTAGAAATTGGGTTATTCACTTCCATCATAGCTTGCAGGTCTATAACCGACTTTAAATGGGAGAATTGATTAGCAACTTTGTCCATATGGTCAGATTCTCGTTGTTCCATGATTTGAGGAATGTAAATTACCTGAATCATCGATATGATTACAGCTACCAAAGCTATCAATAATACAGCTTCAACTACACCTGCAACGGCACGGTTATTTTTAAGTAAATACTTTCTGACCATCTCTCCTCCTACAGGTTTTTTATTCTATGTTTCTTCTTTTAGTGTATTATTACAAAGACTTATAATTTTTTCTCAAAAAAAAGTTCATGGGAAATTTCCTAATAGGAAGTTTTAAAGGGATGTATGGTTATTTTGTTTATTGAAAAAAATAAAATGTTTGATTATATTTTGTCTGGAGGAAAATAAATAATATGGGTTTAACATTTGCTGAAAAAATATTATCCAAATTTTCAGATCGTGAAAAGGTTGAAACAGGCCAAATTGTCACAGTTAGTCCTCACCATTTATTAACTCATGACAATACCGCTGCTATAATTCAAAAAATTGAGGATGAGCTTGATAAATATGGTGTTTGCAGAATAGATTTACCAATAATTGTTTTAGATCATGTAATTCCTGCAGCTTCTGAAAAAACTGCTTCTAACCATAAAAAAATAAGGGGGTTTGTAAAAGAACATGGTTTGAAACATTTTTTTGATGTGGGGTCAGGTATTTGTCATCAAATAGTTTTGGAAAAAGGTTTAGGAAGGCCAGGTAAGTTGATATTAGGAAGTGATTCGCATACTTGTTCTTACGGTGCAGTTGGCGCATTTTCTTCAGGTATAGATCGAACTGAAGCAGCTTCTATTCTTTTAACTGGAGAGACATGGCTTAAGGTACCCGAATCCATAAAGATTTCTTTTTTGAATAGTTTATCTAAAGGGGTTTATGCTAAAGATTTGATTCTTCATATAATAGGTGATGTTTCTGCTTCGGGTGCTAATTATTGTTCTGTTGAATATCATGGAGAAACCAATCAGTTTTCGATTGATGAACGTTTTACAATAGCTAATATGGGGGTAGAGATGGGTGCCAAAAATTCTGTTTTTTTCCCTGATGAACTTACTGAAAAATATTTTTCTAAAAGAAATGTTTCTTCTGATGAATATGATCCTGTTTACGCAGATGAAGACGCCGAATATAAAGATGTTTTTGAATATGATTTAGCTTCGATTGAGCCTGTCTTAGCTTGTCCTCATACTGTTGACAATGTTAAACCTGTTACAGATCTTTTAGGTATGGAAATTCAGCAGTGTTTTTTAGGTACTTGTACTAATGGGAGACTTTCCGATCTTAGGATTGCTGCTAATATTTTAAAAGGTAAAAGTGTAGATCATAATGTAAGACTTATTGTCGCTCCAGCTTCAAGAGATATATATCAGCAAGCGATAAAAGAGGGGGTTATTGACGTTTTGGTTGATTCTGGAGGAGTAATTGTTCCTCCTGGATGTGGGGCTTGCCTTGGAGCACATCAAGGTGTGCTTGCTCCGGGTGATAAATGTTTGAGTACAGCTAACCGTAATTTTAAAGGTCGTATGGGATGTAAAGAAGCAGAGATTTATCTTTGTAGCCCGGCTACTTTGGCAGCTAGTGCAATTAAGGGTGAGGTTTGTGATCCAAGAGAGGAGGTGAAATAAAATATGAATGTTTGGAAATATGGAAATGATGTTAATACGGATATGTTATTTCCTGGTAAGTATACTTATACTTGTAGTACCCCTGAGGAGATAAAGCCTCATTTGTTAGAGGATTTAGATCCTGATTTCTCAAAAAATGTTGAAAAAGGAGATATAATTTTAGCTGGTGAAAATTTTGGTTGTGGTAGTAGTCGTGAACAGCCTGTTGTGGGTTTAAAGGCGGTTGGTATTAAGGCTATTGTCGCTAAGAGTTTTGCTCGTATATTTTATCGTTCTGCTATAAATCAAGGTCTTATCCTGGTTGAATGTCCAAAGGCAGTTGAAAGTTATTCTGACGGTGACAATATCGAGATAGATGTAAAAGATGGTGAAATTAAGATAGGAGATAAAGAATTTAGTTTTCCGGGTCTTCCTGATAAAATTTTGAAGATTCGTAAAGCAGGTGGTTTACTTGCTTATACTCGTTCTCGGCTGAAAGAAAAAGAAGGCTGTTGAAAAAAAATTCTTTTTTTTTATATTCTTTGATGTTTTCCTTCTTTATGCTGTTGGCTTATCTTAGTGTATTTTTCTGCGTTTTTTTCTGCCATTTTTCTTAGTTTTTCATCTGTTCTTATTATTTTTCCAGGTACTCCGACTACTAAACTATTTTCTGGTATCTCGGTATTCTCTGTTACTACAGCATTTGCACCTATTATTGTTCCTTTTTTAATTTTAGCTCCGTTTAGTACAGTTGCATTCATTCCTATTATGCATTTTTCTTCTATTATTGCCCCGTGGATTATGGCTCCGTGTCCTATTGATACTTTTTCATTTATTATTACTTGGTTTTTTTCGTCTGTGTGTATTGTACAGTTGTCTTGTATGTTTGATTGATTTTTTATTTCTATCAGGTTTTGATCTCCTCTTATAACTGTGTTGGGATATATTCCGCATTTTTTTCCGATTTTTACGTTTCCTATTATTACTGCATTGGGATCTATATAGGTTGATTGATGTATCTTAGGTTCCATACTTTTAGACTCCAGATGTTTTTTTTGTATATTGAAGTAACCTTGCTTTTTTTATAATTTTTATCATTCCCAAGAAAGCACAGCCTAATGTATCACAACATCTTAAAATACTGAAAAACACCGGGGGGATAAAAGAAAGGAAAGAAAGAACTAAGGTAATGATTTCATTAGTTGACAAAAAAATATTTGAAATCATTGAAAAAACACGTGAAATTAATTTGAAAAAATCAACTATATAGATATATTGTTTGCTGGACTTGAAGCATTAAGACAATATCTTTCAGCACATGTGCTGACCTGTCTTATACCTGCTTTTTTTATTGCAGGTGCTATAGCAGTTTTTGTCTCTAAAAAATCTATAATTAAATAATTCGGTGCAAACACCAAAAAATATGTTTCATATTCAATAGCATCAATTTCCGGGACAATTCTTGCAGTATGTAGCTGTACAGTTCTTCCCTTGTTTGCAGGAATCTATAAAAGGGGCACAGGTATTGGAACCCTCTACTACTTTTCTTTTCTCAGGGGCCACCGCCATAAACATTTTAGCGATAGTTCTATCAGCTCGGATGTTAGTATATACGATAGGTTTGGCAAGAGTTATTGGGGGCTGTATTAATGTCGATTATTATAGGTTTGGTAATGGTGCTAATCTTCAAAAAAAAAAAATGATTTTGAAAACAAAAAAAATACAGGTCTTTTTAAAGATAATAGTAGAAAAAACAAAAGACCTTTGTTTATTTCACTTCTATTTTTTATTTTACTAGTGTCTATATTGATTATCGGGGCAACTAGTACAGACTACTTGTCCTGGGTTGTAAAACTTTCAACAATATGTTTTTTAACGGTTTTTTTATCTGTTATTTTGATTTTTTATTGAGTCTTGAATTTTATTTTGTTTTTATAGTTAAATCTTGGTTCTAAATCTGAAAGAAGGTGAAGATTTATTTTTTGTGTTCTTTTGTTTTAATTACTTTTTTTAAAGATTCATATGCCCTTACTGCGTCTTTTTCATCTAGTATAAATATTAGTTCCGTCATTGTAGAGATATTTTCGAAAATATTTATGTTTTCCCAGGATAATTTTCTTGTAATATATGCAATTATTCCTGGGGTATATAGAAAATCTTTTGTTAAATCTAAGGTGAGTGATACTAAATTACTTTCTATGTTCAATATGTTTTCTTTGTTTAGTATTTTTTTTATCTTTTCTAAATGCTTTTGTGAAACTACAATGGTTATTTGGTAATTTCCTTGAATTACGTTTAATGTATCTCCTTTGTTGTAATCTATAAGTTGATATATTTTTTTTATTTTATCTAGGGAAGAAGGAGTTTTTACTATGCAAATATCGCAAAGGTTAGTTTTCATTATTATTTCCGTTTCGAATATGAATTTTTTATTAACCTGAGTTTTTTGTTTCAGGTTTTTTGAATGTCTCCTTAATGCCATTCTTATGGTTGATTTTTTGACTTTTTTTCCTAATTCTGATTCTATTTTTGGCTGTATTTTTTCAGCTAGATTTGCGTAGTTTACTATGTTTTCTATCATTGCTTCTTGTATTTTTGGAGTTGAATCAATAATTTTTTTTACAACATGACTTGTTGTCACCATAACAAATGAATATTTTTTTGTTCTTATATAAACATTATGTTTTTATAACGGGTTTCGAGTGCAGTATATAAAATCAGTTTAGAGGTGAATTAAAAATATGGTAAATTGTACAATATGTGATGCAGGGCTCAACCTCAGTGAAGATGTAGAAGTAAATGAAATAATAATGTGTGAAGAATGTGGAGCAGAACTAGAAGTTAGAAGTATAAATCCTCCAGAGATTCAAGAAGCTCCACAGGTCGAAGAAGACTGGGGAGAATAAATTTTTGCCACAGATTCTAGATACCACCCTCCGAGAAGGAGAACAAACACCAGGTGTATATTTCGACCCTCACATCAAAATAGCCATAGCAGAGATACTAGACAAAATTGGGATAGACTACATTGAAGCAGGTCATCCTGCCGTCAGCCCTGAAATAGAAGAATCAGTAAAAAAAATAGCCGACACTAATTTAAAAATAAAGACAGCTGCTCACT
>JAZKSQ010000012.1:0-15947 GCA_036625995.1 Thermoplasmatota archaeon
TTGCTATTGAGGTAGGTTTTAAGAGAAGTAGTCGTTCAATACCTAATTCAAATCTTGCAGACACATGGCACATATCCGAGATTTCAAATCCAAGAGTTATAGCTGAATATCTAATGGATATTGATTTACCTTCGAGTACAAAGGTAGTAGTTAATCAATATAAGGATAAAAAATATTTAAAGGGCTTGGATGTGAGAAAAAATAGTAGTATTAAAGGAAATTATATAGTTGGTGATGATCGTATCCTGGTTTTATTAGGGCCTATGAAAGATGATGAAATAGGAGTTTGGACTATTGAAAAAAAACTGGTTGAAAGATTAACTAATAATTTTGACAAATTTTGGTCCCAAGGAAAGAAAATAAAGTTAAAAGAAAATAAATAAAACAGAGTAGATATCAAAAACTCTTTTTTTTATTATCAAAATAATAAGATTTTTTTAAGATATTCTTAAATTTATTTATAAGAAAGTTATCCTTCGTAGTCTGTCTAAAAAAAAGTTTTGGAATCATTTATTCGTAAGAAAAAATATTAAAAAAAAGAATTTGTGATTGGTTAAGCTTTTAAGTGTAACTCTCAATTCCCAGATTTGATAAATAAATATGTTGTTGATACTAACAGGTATATTAATATCGTTTCTGTTGATTATTTTTTTAATACGTAAAAAATTCAACTTTGGTCTAAGTCTTATTTCTGGTGCTTTAATTCTCGGTCTTTTTTCCTTGGATAGAATCAGTTTTTTTGATATATTCAAAGCTTTTTCTTCAGCTGTTATTTATTCTTTTGAAAATGATACTATTGTAACTGAAACATTAGAACTTGCTATACTTATGACTTTAATATATATGTTGGCCAAGATTATGCAGGATTCCGGTGCAATCTCGCATTTGATATATACACTTAGACATATTTTTTCTAAAGGGGGTACCTTGGCTGTAATACCAGCTATCTATGGACTTATGCCGGTTCCAGGGGGAGCTCTTTTTTCAGCGCCTGTAGTAAAAGAGGAAGGAGATAAGTTTAACATAGATAAAAATAAAAAAAATTTTTTAAACGTATGGTTTAGACACATCTGGTTTCCTATCTATCCTCTCTCGTCAAATATTATAGTTATTACAAGCGTCAAATTTTCGAATATAGAAATTACTAAACTAATAGAAGCGAATTTAATTTCTTTTGCCAGCATGATTCTAGTAGGTTTAGTCATCCTTAGATTTACCATAAAAAAAGAAAACGGGGGAGAAATTCCTACAAAAAATGAGGTTTCTAAAAAGGATTATTCTGGGTTAAAGTATCTGATGCCACCTATAGTCCCTCTCTTTTTCGGTGTATTTTATATGGTGACCACGTTAACCTTAGTTCAGTCTTTTATTATAGGTATAGCAACAAGTATAGTACTTTTATTCTTTCTTTTAGAAAAAACAGATAAAGCAAAATATGTCAATTTGGTCAAAAAGGCTGTAACCTGGAAGTTTGCTCTTGTTATCTTCGGGATAATGATTTTTAGAGAAATATTTGAAGCATCAGAAGCAAATCTGGCTATCTTCAATATATTAAAAGATCTACCTATACCTATTTTTTCGATTCTTATAATCTTACCGATCATTTTAGGTCTGATATCTGGCTATCTTTTAGCAGGTATCACTTTATCTTATCCTCTATTGGTGCCTTTTTTTCCATTGACTAACCTAGATATAGTTGGACTTACCAGCCTTATTTTTATGGGTGCTTTTGTAGGTTATCTTATTTCACCTATACATTTATGTAATGTTTTAAGCAGCGATTATCTAAAAACAGATACAACTAGAATGTACAAAACCTATATTCCATCGGCTACAACTATCTTAATAATACAGATAATTTTTCTATTATTTTTCTATACTGCATAAAAAAAACAAAATTTTTAATACAAAGTAGTTTTACTCTGATTAGGATAAAAAAGATATGGATTCTCTAAAAGAAATTACTCTTTCAGATCTTAAAAAGCCAGAAGTATATGGCGATGACGTTGATAAAGTAAAAGTCATTCAAACACATATATCATATGTGTTTCTTACTGGAGAATATGCTTATAAAATCAAAAAACCGGTTGATTTTGGATTCCTAGATTTTTCGACTCTTGAAAAAAGACGTAAATATTGCTATGAGGAACTAAAGTTAAACCGTAGGTTATGTCCAGAAATTTATCTTGATGTAGTAGAAATCAAAAGAACATCCAGAGACCATCTAAGGATTAAACAAAAAGGCCAGACAGTAGAATATGCAGTAAAAATGAAACAATTTCCTCAAGAAAAAATAATGAAAAACTTGATTGATAGAGAAAAAATAGACAAAAAAACAATAGAAACGATATGTGAAATACTGATAGATTTTTATAAATCAGATGAAACCTCATCAAAGATAAAAAAGTATGGGGAAGTTACTGTTATCAAAAAAAATACAGATGAAAATTTCGAACAGACAAAAAACATGATAGGCAACCTAATAAAAAAAGATAAATACGACTATATAAAAACTACAACCAATCTTTTTTTAGATAAAAGAAAAAATTATTTTAAAAAACGTATTGAAAACAACCATATACACGACTGTCATGGAGATCTACATTCAGGTAATATTGTTGTATTCAACAATCAACAAATTTGTATTTTCGATTGTATAGAGTTTAATAAAAGATTTAGATATAGTGATCTTGCATCTGATATTGGTTTTTTAGCGATGGATTTAGACTATCAAAACCGGCCTTATCTTTCAAGTCATTTAATATATCAATATGTCAAAAAAAGTCAAGACTGGGGGATTAAAAAAATACTGAATTTCTATAAATGTTACCGGGGTTATGTTAGAGGTAAAGTAACTGGTTTTAAACTTGATGATAAAGATATACCAAAAGAAGAAAAAAAAGATATTAAAAAAGAAGCAGGAAAATATTTTGATTTATCATACTACTATTCAAATCTTTTAAACATTGATCTATGCTTAAAAAAACCTGTTTTATTTTTAGTTGGAGGCATGACCGGAACAGGTAAAACTACACTAGCTAAGAAAATATCTGTTGATTATAACGCAGAAAAAATAAGTTCAGATATCATAAGAAAAAAAATAGTAGGTGTAGACAAGTATGAAAGACATCATGAAGAAATCAATAAAGGGATATATACACCAAATATAACAGATAAAACGTATCATGAGATGAACAAGATAGCTTTGGAAAAAATAAAAGAGAGAAAAAATGTAGTACTTGACGCTACCTTTAAAAACAAAGAAAAGAGAGATAAAGTACGAAAATTAGCGGAAAAAGAAAAAATAATTTTTATTCCTATAGAATGTATATGTCCTGAAGAGACAGTTAAAAAATGGCTTAAAAAAAGAAAAAAAGAAAAAACAGTTACAGATGGCAGATTGAAGGTATATCAAGATCAAAAAAATACTTTTGAATCATTTAAAAAAGAAGAAAAACCGGTTAAGTTGGATATGTCCAAAAAATCAGTGAAATATCGACATAAAATGTTTAATAGAATACTAAAAAGAATACAGGAGGCTTTAGAAAAATAAATGAAAATTTCTAATTATGAGATAAATTTAAAAGAAGTGATAGATACAATAAACACAAAAGATTATGAAGAGATATTAATACAAATACCTGAAGGTCTGAAAACGCATACTTTAAAAATAATTGAGGAAATAGAAGAGAAAACCCGGGCATCTTGTATTGCTTCAGCTGATCCATGCTACGGAGCATGTGATATACCTCAACAAGAATATAATCAAATAGATGTTGATCTAGTTGTACAGATTGGACATACCACCATGCCGTGTAATAAACCAGATTTTCCTATGCTTTTTATCGATGCAGATCTATATTTTGACATAGACAGATTATATGAAAATATAGAAGAAAAATTAACTGGTAAAAAGATCGGGTTAGTTACAACTGCTCAGCATGTAAAAATGTTAGATAAGATTAAAAAATATTTAGAAAAAAAAGATTTACAACCAATCATAGAAAAAGGCGATGGAAGATTATTCTATCCAGGTCAAATAATTGGATGTAATTTTTCTTCTGCTACAAAAATATCGGAAAAAGTAGATTGTTTTTTATTTATTGGCACCGGGGATTTCCATCCAATGGGACTTACTTTATCTACAGAAAAACCTATTGTAACATACAATCCTTTTACCAAAAAAGCAAGGAAAGATGAATTAAAAGAGATAAAAGATCGTATATTACGTCAAAGATATGGAGCAATCGCTTCATGTGAATACGCCAAGATATTTGGCATACTTATAGATGTAAAAAAAGGGCAATTTAGGAAAAAAACGGCTTTAAAAACAAAACAAAGATTAATCGATGCGGGAAGAAAACCTTATCTTCTTTCTATTAATGATTTTTCTCCATCTAAAATTGAGGGATACTCAAATATTGACTGTTTTGTTTCAACTGCTTGTCCCCGTATAGCAATTGATGACTATAGATTATATAAAAAAACAGTTTTAACACCTGTAGAGGTTGAAATACTTGTTGGAGATAAAAAATGGGAAGATTATTCCTTTGATGAAATAAGAAACGGAGAGTAAAAAAATAGTATATGTCAGCGATAGTTATTTTCGATTATGACGGCGTGATAGTAGATTCCTTTGATGTTTTTTCAGAATATTTTCTGAAAGCATGTAAAAAAGAAGGTATAGATGCGATAGGATCAAAAGAAGAATTTCTTCGACTCTATGAAGGAAACATGTATGAGAATCTTTTTAAAAAAGGTCTGAGTAAAGAAAAAATTCTAAAAATCGTATATTTTATGAGAGACGGTTTAATTGAAAACCAAGATAAAATAAATCTATTTGAGGGTATGGAAAAAACAATAAAAGATCTTGCAGAAGAAAACAAACTTTATATTGTGACATCTAGCGAAAAAAAGGTTGTTAAAAAATTCCTAGGGAAACATAAGATAGAAACGTATTTTGAAGATATTCTAGGTTCAGACGAAGAACCAAGTAAAATAAAAAAAATTTTAAAAATTAAATCTTTAAATGATAATGACAATCTTTTTTATATCGGTGATACCAAAGGAGATATTATAGAAGGAAAAAAGGCAGGTGTAAAAACAGTTGGTGTATCTTGGGGATGGCATAAAAAAAACAAAATTTTAGATGCAGATCCTGATTTCTTCGTTGAAAAACCTGAAAAAATATTAGATTTAGTCAACTAGAAAAAAAACATTTTTTTTATCTATTTTTTTTCGAGAAAAAAAACATATACCAATTCAAAAATCATTGCTATGATCATTGGTATAACCGTAGATTTTTCTAACAGGGTCCCAGCTATTAATATAGCTAGACCCTCGTTTTTAAATGATGCAAAAAGTGTAAAAGGAACAACTTTTTCAGGTTTCAAATGGATTTTTTTTCCGATATATCGGATAAATGTACCTGTTCCAAAAGTACGTAAGAATATCGCTATTGATAAGAAAGCTAAAGTTGGTATTTTCTGAAATAGAAAGTCTCTATTACTACCTACCATACCGACTATAAGTACAAAAAAACATATGTTTATTAACATAGTATTTTTTTCTTCGTCAAAAGGAATTTT
This sequence comes from Thermoplasmatota archaeon, assembly GCA_036625995.1. Classification (GTDB taxonomy): domain Archaea; phylum Thermoplasmatota; class E2; order DHVEG-1; family DHVEG-1; genus JAZKSG01. The sequence continues at coordinate 5,589 of JAZKSQ010000012.1, forward strand.
TTTAACTAGACGTGATAATAGCAGTGGAAGTATTATTAGCAGTAAAACTGTTTCTGATACCTGCCATAATGTTATTTCTCTTCCTAGAAACAAAAATATGATTAGAGGAGTAAAAAATATTGATGTTAAATATAGAGCAGTTGTTGACATCAACGAAATTTTTATGTTTCCTTTTAGAATTTTTGTTATAGGTATAACTGCAATAGCGGGTGGTACCGAGGCCATTATGATAAATCCTTTTCCGATGTTTTCTTCGAATAAAAAACCTAATAAAATTGTGACAGTTGTTAAAAAAACATAGTTTATTAAAAATGCTGTTGAAATATTTTTTATTTCATTTCTTAGTGCTATTTTTTTGAAATCTATTGTCTTTAAAGATAGGGTCATAGCTATTACTAAGGCTATTGTTGAGATATCCGATGTATATGCAGGATATCCACCTATTATTATGCCCAGTATTATGGCTATTGCTACTGTATAAGTAAAATTTGTTAGAATCTTTTTAATCATCAAAATTTTAACCTTATGACCTTCTTTTTACTTTTGCGTTTTTTTTTTAATCAAATCTTAGGGTTTCATTCTATCTGTTTTTTTTTAACGTTTTTTAATTTTTTTTTTGAAATGATTTTATTTAACTTAATTTTTTAAAAAAATGTTTTGTTTATAAAAATAACCAGATATTTTATATATTGTTACGTCTAATTTATGATTTGAGGTAAAAAGTAGTTATGAAGAAATCAAAAGTATTCCTATCAATTCTTATTATTGTTATACTACTTTTGAATATTTTTATAGGTGTATCTGCACAAAATAAAAAAAAGTTGACTAAAAAGGAAGATAAAGACACTATAATTAATATGATAGAAAAGATAGATAAAACATTGATTTACAGTTATCATGCTGATTTAATGAGTTTTGGTCCAAGATATACAGGTTCTCAAAATTGTTCTGATGCAGGAGGTTACATTTATCAAGTATTCCGGAATTTAGGTTTAGATGTTAGATACCATAATTGGGAGTATGATGGTTTTAAAAGCCGAAATATAGTAGCTTCCTTACAAGGATATGGAGAAAATGCTGCTACGTATATAATTTCTGCACATTACGACTGCACTCCTAATTCTCTTGGTGCAGATGACGATGGTTCAGGTATAGCTGCGTTGCTTTCCATTGCAGAAGTTATGAAAGAATACAAATATTATAATAATATACGTTTCGTAGCTTTTAGCGGAGAAGAAGTAGGAACATACGGTAGTTATTGTTATGCACGTGATGTCTACAAAAAAGGTGAAAACATCAGAGGTTTACTCAACATTGATATGATAGGTTATGCTAATTCTTCCAAGGGAGGAAAAATTTTAAGGTTCCATTGTCCAAAGCGTTCAGAATGGATTGGAGAAATGTCTAGAAATATAAGTCTGAAATATCAAGAGTTAATTGATATGACTGTACAGTTACGCCCTAACTATAGAGGAGCTGATCATCAAGCTTTTGTAGACTATGGATACGATGGGGTATGGATTGCTCATCCAGATGGTTATCCATGGGCTAATTCACCTGATGATACAGCAGATCATTTAAACTGGACTTATCAGACAAAAGCAACTAAATTGTTGTTGACTATTTTAGTAGAAATGGCTCAAAAACCTTTACCTGTACAAATATATTTGAAAAAACCCTATGAGGGTTCTTTTTATCTTAAAAATAAATCTATTTGCTCGTTGGATTTTGGTAAAATGTGGTATTCAGAAACAAGAGGAGTAACTGTGTCTTTGGGATCTACGTTAGCGGAAGCAGAAGTTTTAACAAATGAAGAGATCAAGTATGTGGTTTTTTGTATCAATAATAATTTTGTTTATTTTGATGATAACCCTCCTTATAAATGGCAAATTCAAGGAAAGAATTTTCCTCTATTAGGTAAAAACACTCTTAGAGTATATGCGTTTACTAAACAGGATAATATAGCGTTTGATGAAATGGATTTAATGGTCTTTACTGTTAAATTTTAATGTCAATGTTTGGTAAAAAGGAGGAATATGTAATTATTCAAAATCATTTTTTAGAAGATATTATAAATGGTTAGACTTTTTTGAATAAAAAAAGTTAGGAGAGGATAAATTTATGGATTTTGAAATAAATGATGAAAAAACAGCCGGTTACATCATTCTGTTAGTTGGTTTAATCATAATAATATATAGCCTAATATCTGTTTTACCTGTTTTCACCCAAGGTAATGTCCCTGTCGAAATATTAAAAACTACTTCTGACTCAACTCAAGATAGTTCAATTACTACAAACGGCAGCTCAATAAATTTAGATCTAAATCAAATAGTGCAACCTTTATATCCAATATTCAACGTGGTTGTTTGGCTGATTGTAGCGTTTTTTATAGTGGTAGTAGGTAGTAAGGTTGCACATATAGGTATAAAAATGATTAAACTGCCTTCAGAAAATAAAAGAAAAGTTAAAGAAGCAAAAATAAATGTGGAAAATAAGTCAGATAAAGTAAAGTAATTATCCCAAAAAAAATCTTTTTTTTTAATTGAATCTATTGAAATTTTTTAAATACAAAAATGTCTTTTACTATAATAAAAAAATAGTTAGTTATATGTTTGCCGTTGTAGCTTAGATAGGTGGAGCGGCTGATTCGTAATCAGCAGGTCGAGGGTTCAAATCCCTCCAACGGCTTAAATTAAAGTAAAAAGAAGTGATTTGAAACCTATTAATTTGACATAAATTTTTTAGGGTTAATATAAATGATTTAGATTAAAGAAAAATAAAAAATTTAAAAAAATTGGTAAGAATTTTTTTTGTTTGTTTTGAAAAAACTATAAATCCTTATTTTTTAATGATCCTATAATTGTTATTTTTTTATTCTAATTTTTTGAGATTTATTGCTTTAGGTCCTTTATCTGATTCTTCAATTTCAAATTCTACTTTGTCGCCTTCGTTGAGATATGTTCCTTGTGGGACAGAGGTTCTATGAACGAAAATATCTTCGTCACCATCTGTTTGTATAAACCCGTATCCTTTTCTGGAGTTATACCATTTAATTGTTCCTTTCATTTTATTTTTTCTCCTAATTTTTTGGTTTCTTTTATATTTTTTTACTCAAATCAACAAAAAACCAAAAAACGTTATGATAATTCTTGAAAAAAAGAATTAGCGCAGTTTTTTTGTGTTTTTTGTTTATTTGGAGAATTTATGCCAACAAGTATTAATTGATTTAAATAGTTTTCCCAAGTAAATAAAGCATTTCTTGCCTCTATTAAAAAAAATAGTGAAAAATAATAATAAAAACTATTCGTATTACTTTTTTTGCAAAAAAAATTGGTTTTTTGGGCTGGTAGATCAGTGGAAGATCGTCACCTTCGCAAGGTGAAGGCCACGGGTTCAAATCCCGTCCAGTCCATTCTTCTTTCTTTTAATTGTAAATTAGTTTTTTTTAAGTGTTATGACTTTGTTAAGATTGTTTTTTTATTTAAAATAGAACATTAAATCTTAATTTATTTTTGCTTATGATCCCGTTAAAGATTTTTTTGTGGTACTCGGTTAAATATAGAAAGATGTCTCAGAAGAAATAGGGTTGAATTTGATTTTCTTTTTATTTTCCTTTTTTAAGTCTTTTTTTACGTTCTTTTGTCGTTCTTCCAGTGGCTTCATAGAGAAATTTATTCCATTTTTTTATTATAGATAGATCTCCTTTGATTTTTTTTGGTGGTGTTATATCTACGAATAGGGATTTTCCGTCTCTTTTTATGTCTATTTTACCGATTCCTTCTACTTCAAATTTGATCCCTTGATTTATATCACCTTGTTTTCCGAAATATTTAGATATTAAATCCTCTACATCTGGATGATATCCTCTTTTAATTTTGTATTCTCTCATTTTTTTATCCCCTCTAATCGTTTTTTTTTTTAAAGTTAAATTATCTTTACGTTTTTAATCTTAATGTAATCTTTTATTTTTTTCAATTTTAATTACCAATATGATTTTTAATCTTTGTTCTCTTTTAAAAATGATTTTAACGATTCTTTTATTTGATTTAGTATAACCTTGTCGTTTACAATTTCTTGAAATCCTTCTGGGTTAATCATTTTTTTGTTGAACTCTTCGGCAAAGATATAGCCATTAAGTAGTGAATTCATCTTTTTCTTATCAATTGTATCTGCCGGTGTATTTATAATAAATTGTTTGTATGATTTAATTAAAAAAGGTTTGTATGCTTCTAGTCTATTTTTTTCGTATAATTCTAAGTTTTTTGATGCAATAGAATGGTTCTCTTTTACCTCTTTTTTTAGAGAATTCATTATTTCTTTGTGTTTTAAAGAAAAATAACAAAATTGTAGAAAAGTAGTTAATATCAAAGTTAACCCTATACCTAGGAGTATTCCTAATATGTAGATGGTTAACCCCATTTTAACACCTTTTCCTCGCATTATATGTAATGAGACGTGTATATAAAAAATATCCGATTTTAATATTTTAATTTCTGATAAAAATTTTTTGTTTTTTCTGGATAAGATATATATCGTTGTTATCTAATCATGGGGGCCGAGATGAAAGGATTAACTTATCATAAAGACTACAACAAGTACGATTTAGGAATAGATCATCCTTTAGTGGGAGATAAACCTGCAAGAACAATTGAAACATTCAAAGAAAAAAAGATTTTGAAATATTTTGATGTTTTCACACCCAAAAAGGGAGATGAAAGATATATTTTAAAAGTACATGATGAAAAGTATATAAAAAAACTGAAAAGGCTTAGTAAAAAGGGAGGTGAACTATCTGCTGATACCCCTGCTCCTAAAAAAATCTATCGGTATGCGGCTCTAGCAGCAGGCGGCACTATCCTATGTGGAGAAAAACTTTTAGAAAACTACGAAATAATGATGAATCCACTTGGAGGTTTTCATCATGCTGGAAGATCTTTTTCCTCAGGATTTTGTTTTCTAAACGATATAGCTATATGTATAGAATATCTAAAAGAAATTTCTGATCTTGAGAAATTTCTGATAGTTGATTTAGACGTACATCATGGGAATGGAACTCAGGATATATATCGTAAGGATTCCGGTGTTTTAAATGTCTCTTTTCATCAGGATGGAAGAACTATTTATCCTCAATCTGGGGAAATCGAGGAAATAGGATCAGATAAAGGTGAGGGATACACTATAAATCTACCTTTACCTCCAGGTACGGGTAGTGGGACATTTCTAAGGGCTTTTGATTCAATAGTTGAGCCATTAACTATACAATACAAACCCGACATAATATTGTACCAGGCTGGTGTAGATACCCACCATTCTGACCCTTTAGCAGATCTTGAGCTAAGTTATCAGACTTTTTATTTTTTAGCTAAAAAAATGAAGGATTTATCCAATAAAACCTGTAATAAATTACTAGTCATGCTTGGTGGAGGATACGATAGTCTTTCATGTGTAAATTCATACTACAATCTATCATGTGGGCTTTTAAATTCAGATAATTATATTAGAGAGACAAGTCGCTCAACTTTCCAAAAATTTTCAGAAGTAATGAAAAGAACGAAAAATCTCAAAAAGAATTTAAGTAAATATTGGAATCTAGAGTAAAAAAATTTTACCAATCAATTTATAAACCAAAAATATAATTAAATTCACTGTATGAGGAGACTAAGTGTTTCATTAGATGACAAATCGACGTCAATAATTAATAAATATGTAGAAAGATATGATTTATCAAGAGCTAACGTAGTAAGAAAAGCACTAAGATGTTTTGACAGAGAAGAAAAATTAAAAGAAAAAAGTAAACCAGAAGATCTATCCATATATGCCGACTTTTTATCAAACATGGAGCATATTATACTGGATATCGTGCATTGGAAAGCAATATTTCAAGAAATAGATGAAGGATCTGATGGCTTCTGGAAGAAAGTTAAAAAAACAGGGAGAGAACATAGAAGAGAATATTACGATAAAGGAATAAGAGATATTCAGGATGTACTTGAATATGTTGAAAAAACTAATTGGTATCGATTAAGTAAAGACTCAGAAAAAAGTTATACCTTAATTTTAAATGTATCAGGTTCTGGTAAATTTATTAGTAAATTTTTCGAAGGATTTTTTGAAGAGCATCCAGAAAAAGTAAATATATTTACTGAAAGTAAAAAGGTTAGGATAAACGTAGAATAAAAAAATCTAACTTTTTTTTATAGGTTTTAATCCCAATTTAACAACTCTATTTTTTCTCTTTTTTTTAATAAGAAGTAATAATACTTCGTCGTTAAATTTATTAATGACTGTATGATTTGGGAGCACAGATATTATCAATTAATGTGATTAAGGGAGGCCGATAACACGGGCGTCGAAAATCTTGATAAAGTATTTAAGCCTAAAAGTATAGCCGTAATCGGAGCGAGTAATAGGCGTGAAGTTGCAGGATATAGAATTTTTAGAAACCTTGTAAGTTCAGGCTATGAAGGAGTAGTTTATCCAGTAAACCCAAAAAGAGAAAGTATACAAGGTGTAGAAGCATATTCTACAATTAAGGATATACCAAAAACTGTTGATCTAGCAATAATTGCGACTCCTTCAAAAGTAGTAATTGATGTTGTAAAACAATGCGGGGAAAAAGGAGTAAAAGGGATTCTAATAATATCAGCAGGCTTCAAAGAAATTGGTGAAAAAGGAAAAGAAAAAGAAAGAGAATTAAAGAATATACAAGAAAAATATGGTTTAAGAATCGTAGGGCCAAACTGTGTTGGGTTTGTTCTACCGTATCTTAATCTTAATGCTACTTTTGCTGGTGCTATGCCATTAAAAGGGAATATCGCTTTATTTTCTCAAAGTGGAGCTATATGTGGATCTATTCTAGATTGGGCAGCTGCTGCTAAGGTAGGATTCAGTTCTTTTGTTTCAGTAGGCTCTATGATGGATGTTGATTTTGGTGATTTAATTGATTATTTCGGTAGGGATGCTCACACAAAAAGTATTGTACTTTATGTAGAATCAATTACAGATGCCAGAAAGTTTATGAGTGCTGCCCGTGGATTCGCTCGTTCAAAGCCAATCATAGTGATAAAAGCAGGTAGATATGCAGAGGGTGCCAAAGCTGCCTCATCACATACAGGGGCAATGGCAGGCGAGGATGATATCTACGACGCTGCTTTCAAACGTGCAGGTATTGTAAGAATCAAAGAAATAAGTGATTTATTCAACTGCTCATCGATTCTAGCAAAACAACCTCGTCCCAGAGGACCTAATCTAGCTATCATTACAAACGCAGGGGGTCCTGGTGTACTAGCTACAGACGCAATAATTGAAGAAGGAGGAAAGTTAGCTGAACTGTCTGATGAAACTAAGGAGAAATTAAATGAGTTTTTACCGCCTCATTGGAGTCATGGTAACCCTGTAGATATAATTGGTGATAGTGATGAAGAGGATTATCGAAAAACCATAGAGGTTTGTCTTGAGGACAAGAATATAGATGGAATACTGGTTATATCTGTTCCTCAGGTGATGGCTGATCCCCAGAAATTAGCTGATGTAATTATTGAGCTTTCTAAAAAAACAAATAAACCAATGATGACCTCCTTTGTTGGTGAAGAAAGTGTTCAATATGCACGTCAATTATTGAATAGAAATGATGTTCCAACCTATCCAACACCTGAAGAAGGGGTTAAGTCATATATGCATCTTTATCATTATGCTCGTAACCTGGAACTTTTATTTGAAACCCCTGCTGAAAGAAACATAAAAGCTACAGACAAAGACCGTAAGAAAGTAAAAGAAATTATAAACAATGCGTTTGATGAAGGTAGGACTACTTTAAATGAAGATGAATCTAAGGAAATAATCGAGAGATATGGTATCAAATCTACTAAACCGAAGGTCGCTGAAGATGAAGATAAAGCAGTTAGTAGAGCTGAAAAAATCGGTTATCCTGTAGTTATGAAGATTTATTCACCTGATATAACACATAAAAGTGATTCTGGTGGAGTAAAACTTAATCTACACTGTGAAAAAGATGTCCGAGATGCATACAAAGATATGATGAAAAAGATTAAAAAGAATGTTCCTGACGCAGATATCAAAGGTGTAACTATGCAGAAGATGGTTGAAAACAAGGGAGGCGAATTTATTCTTGGTTCTAAAAAAGACCCGATTTTCGGTTCTGTAATACTGTTTGGAATGGGAGGAATTTTTACTGAGCTATATAAAGATAGAGCGATAGGTTTCCCACCTTTAAATCAAGTTTTAGCTCATAGAATTCTTGAGAAAACAAAAGCCTATGAGTTATTGAAAGGATATAGAGATATTCCTCCTGTTGACATGAAAAAGGTAGAAGAAACTATGATTAATTTCTCCAAACTCGTTGAAGACCATCCGGAGATTGGTGAAATCGATATTAATCCTTTGATTCCTACTGATGACAAATTGACAGCGGTTGACGCTAGGGTGATTATTGATCCCGATTATGAAGATAAACCTCATCTGGTTATAAGTAAATATCCTAGTAAATACAAAAAAGAAGTTACTTTAAACGATGGAACTAAGCTTACTTTAAGACCGATTAAACCTGAAGATGAACCGCTTTGGCTTGATATGTTCAAAAGTTTTTCTGATCGATCTGTTCGTTTCAGGTTTTTCAGATATATAAAAAATGCGCCTCATGAGATGCGTACTAAATATTGCAATATAGATTATGATCGTGAGATAGGGATTGTAGCTGAATTAAATGAGAATGGTAAACGTAGGCTTTTAGGCGTTACTCGTATAATTCTCCCTCCAGGTGAAGAAGATGAAGCTGAATTTGCTTTGATAGTTACTGATAAATGGCAGAGGAAAGGTCTAGGTTCTGAATTCGTTGATTTTACGATTGAAATTGCAAAAGATAAGGACATCAAAAAACTGTATGGCGATGTTTTGAAGGATAATACGCCTATGTTACGTTTAGTTAAAGAGAAAAATTTTGATATAAAACGCGGTGAAGATCCTGAGGCGTATAGGATTGAATATGAAATCGAAGATTAACAAAAATTTTCCATTTTCTTAATTTTTTTTAAGAAAAGTTTTAAAACAGGATTTTTGTTTGAAAATTTAAGACTATAAAATATGTCATCTTAAATATCGGGATGTTGGTTGTTATGCAGTTGCCAATTGAATGGTTTAATATCGAGTTAATGATTCGTCTTTTCATTTCTGTCATTTTAGGTGCAATCGTTGGATTTGAACGTGAAATCAGTGAAAAACCAGCGGGTCTTCGAACGCATATATTTGTTTGTATGGGTGCTTGTCTTTTTACAATGTCTTCTTTTTATTTGTTACCAGAAGGTTTGAGTGGTAGTTTTGATGCTACACGTATAGCCGCTGGTGTTGTAGCTGGTGTAAGTTTTATTGGAGCTGGAAGTATTATCGCTAGTAAAAAAAGAGTTAAAGGTCTTACCACTGCTTCTAGTCTTTGGGTTGTAGCTTCGATAGGTCTTATGGTAGGTCTTGGAAGTTATTTGTTGCCTTTTGTAGCATCTATAATAGCTTTTTTTGTGCTTAGAATAGGTAAATATGGGTTTTAATTAACACTGAAATATTTTTTTTCAAAAAAGACAAGTTATTCGAAAGTTTTATATATTTGGGCCCATATGAGTAATTAATGTAGGTGAATTTTGTTGCCTCGATGTGGTAGAAGACGTAGAAGGGGACGAAGACGAGGTAAAAGATGGATAGATTCTGCACCTGTAAACAAAAGATTCGTCCCACAACAAACTAGATCTAACAAAATAACTAATCTTACTATAGACGAACTAGAGGCTCTAAGATTGGTTGATCTAGTAGATTTAACTCAACAGGAGGCAGCGCAAAAAATGGGTGTATCAAGAAAAACACTATGGACTGATCTTCACAATGCTAGAAAAAAAGTAACAGAAGCACTCGTAAATGACCATATCCTTCACATCGTAGGCGGAAGTTTCAAACAAAGAAAAAAAAGTGATAAAGGAGGTGAAAAATGAAATATGCCAGGAGGAGATAGAACGGGTCCTGAAGGACGCGGACCTATGACCGGCCGAGGTTTGGGATGCTGTACAGGATACGATACCCCTGGATTTACTAAAGGAATACCACGTGGACGAGGTTATGGTCGTGTTTTTGGACGTGGCTTTGGCCGAGGATTCGGTCGTGGTTTCGGAAGAGGAAGATTTTACAGACCGCCATATCGGAAACCATACTATAGACCATCTTATCCAGACTATGAACCTTATCCACGGGAGTCTTATCCAAGGCCAACCAAAGAAGAAGAAAAAGAATATCTGAAATCGATGATAGAAGATCTAGAAGGAGAAATTCAGGCCATGAAAGAAAGACTAAAGGATATTGCCG